>SZPB01000250.1 GCA_030263535.1 Cytophagia bacterium CHB2 | reverse complement strand
TGCCTCATTCCCGGGGTGGGAAACATTGAGATTTTCGTATTCCGCGACAGCTTCATCAATACGTTCGAGCATGAACATCGCTTCCAAATAGCCGCGATGCGTTTCGATTTCTTTGGCATCGTAGGCGCGCGCCTGCTGAAACAATGCCAGCGCCAGCTCGGCATCGCGCTGGCGCAGCAACAAGCGGCCGCGTTGCAGCATCGCCGCAATCAGCTCTTTGCGCGCGTGTTGATATGCATTTTGATCGGAGGCGGCGCGGTCGCGTTTGTTCATCTGATCGAAAATTTGAGTTGCACTGGGCAACTCGTTGTCGTCAAGATGCAAACGAATCAACGCCAGTGCGGTGCGATCCGCCAAAGCTTGTAAGAACGGATCGGGCCGTTGTTCCAGCAGCTTCAGCAGGCCGTGATACTCGTTCGTGGCCAGCTCGAGTTCGCCCTCGGCCGCCAATTGCTGCCCGAGACGAAAGCGCGCAAAAAGGCTGGCCTCGGCATGATGAGCGTATTTTTGAATCAACAGTTGATAGGTCGCAAGCGAATCGCGCGCCGAGAATGAAAGCCCCAGGTTCAGGAGACGATCAATAGCCTGCTCGCGCCAATCAAGCCGTTCGGGAAATCGTGCAGCGATTTTGAGATAGGCCTCTTCCGCCGCAGAAAGGCGGCGCATCTCCGTCAATACTTCACCGGCGTACACTAGCGCATCGTGACAATAGTCGATCTGCTGTGGATATTGATCGGGAAGATTGAGAAAATAGTTGAGCGCAGTTTCGCGCCGCCCTTGTTCCCGCGCAATTTTCCCGAGAGCCAGACGGCACAAGGCTTGCGCTTTCGGCCAGGGAAGTTCGCGATGCATAATTTCTTCGAGAGATTTGATATCGCGTTGCGCGGCGGCGAGTTCAACCCTGGCCAGAACGGCGGTTTCGAACTGGCGGTTGTCGCTCTGCGCCAACACACTCCAGATTGCGAGCGCTTCGAGCGTATCGCCTTGCGCGAGAAAGCGCCGGCCTAATTCGAGTTCCGCCCGGCTGATCGCCAGCGTCGAATCCGGAAAATCAAAAGGAATGGCGTTGAGCGTGAGTATCGCAATTTCGGCGTCAGCAAAATTTTGGGCGAACGCAATGCTTTGCTGCGGCGAGCTGAAGCGCGCCAGCATGCCGCTTTCCGGAATGCGCCAGATGTCGAGATTGCCGTAGTGATTGGCGGCATAGTAGATTGCTTGATTGCGGCCCCAGGCAGGAAAGAGTGCGCCTTCATGCTTTGGGGTAATTTGCAGCTCGCGCGGCGCGCTGAGCAGGCGGCCGTGTCCGTCGAAAATTTGAATGAGTCTCAGGTGAGTCCCGGCTTTGCTGTTGCCGGTTTCCGATCGTTGCAACACGATCATATTTCCCTGCGGCGACCAGCTTGGAAAATTATTGTCGCCGATGAACGTCATTTGCCGCGCCGGTTCTCTTGCCGAGGTATCTGCTGCGAGAATGAACAATTGCCTGCCGGAGTGGCCTGCAACCGGCGCGATGCTCGCGAGATGTTTGCCGTCGGGCGACCACGCCGGATGTGTGCCCAGGGTGTTGCTGAAAGAATGGGCGATTTTGTTTTTGAGATGATAAAACCAAATGCGTTCATAACCGCTTGGCCCGCGGCTGAATGCGATTATTTTTCCATCTGGCGAGAAGGCCGGCGTGGTTTCACGCATAAAATTTGCGGTGAGGCGCGTGGCCTTGCCCGGTTCCAGGCGGCCCTCGCGCTCGTTGACCTTCATCAAAAAAAGATCGCCCTCGGCATCATCCCGCCGGGAAATGAAAACGATGGCTTTGCCATTTGGCGACCAAGCCGGACTGAAATCATCGCTAGTGTGTGTTGTCAGCGGAAAGGTTTGGCCGCCGGCCGCCGGTTTCACCCAAATGTCATAGTTATTGTTGCCGTGCGAAACATAAGCGAGCCAGCGCCCGTCCGGCGAAAGCGCAGGCATCAAGTCCGGCTCGGGATGGGAGGTCATGGGGTGGGGTTCGAGCAGGCCCTGGCGTGTTGCAGCTAGATTAGCTGCAGAAGGAAATACCGATGGTGTTGAAGGAGATTGTGCGATTGCAGAAAGGAACAAAATAGTCATGAAAAAAATAACAGCCATATTTAAATCTCACAATCTGAATTACGAGACAAGAGGGCAAATGTGCTTGCTGCGATATGAAGTCTACTCCGAATTTGCCTGACCTCCTCGGAGTCGTGCGCAAATTGGTTTTTTAAAACTCGATAAGCCGTAAGCGAAAGGCATATGATTTCTGAGAATCGCGGATACCGGAAAAGGTCTAATCAAGCTTTCTCAAATCGCGCCACCTCCACCCGTGCGTCATTGAAGCACGCGCCGCCACCAACGACGTTTAGCGTGTCCGGCGAGAGCGCGGTTGAGGTTTTGCCGTTTTTCGAAGCCTTGCGCCAAGCGCCTTTCGGCATCACCACAACGCCGCTGCGCACGTCTGCCTGAATTTTTAGGCGGCACACGACTTCTCCGAGATTGTTGAAGACTCTCACGGTCTCGTTGTTATGCAAACCGCGTGCGGCAGCGTCAGCGGGATGCATTTCGAGATAAAGCTCGGGCATCATGTATTCCGCCATCATACTGTTGATGGCTTTGTCGGTCGCCGGGCTGATCATGGCAAGAGGATAAGCGGGATTTGTTTCTTCGTCGAGAAATTCATAAGGATGCTCGCCCAACTGCGCCGGCGCGAAATGAACCTTGCCGTCATGCGTGAAGGGAAAGGCGGTGACGAATTGTATCGGCAATTGGCCGGGAAAATCGAAGAACGCGATTTTGTCGCGCTGCAATTGTTCGAAAGAAATCTCCCGGCCCATGCCGCGAATTGCATGAGTGGCGTTATGCAGATAATCGTGAGTATTTTTTTGAAAAGCTTCATCCTCCCAGCCCATCGCCCGGCCGAGCATGGCAAAGACTTCCTCGTTTGGCTTGGCTTCACCAAGCGCGGGAATCACCGGTGCGCTGTAGTGCAAGGAATAGCTGCCGTAAGCTTTTTTGATTTCGTGCTGTTCCAGAAATGTGACGGCCGGCAGCAAAACATCGGCGAAGACCGCGGTGTCTGTCATCACTTGATCGAAGACCACTGTAAATAAATCCTCGCGTTGCAAGCCGGCAATGATGGCGTTTTGATTCGGCACAGTGGCCACGGGATTGCAATTGTACACAAACAGCATTTTGACCGGTGGATTCTTTTCTTCCAACAAAACTTTGCCGAGCACATTCATGTTGATCGTGCGCGTGTTCCAGGAGTCTGCCTCCGCCATTTTGCTGCCATCGAAACGATACGCGCCGCTGTTGCTGAGAGTGTAACCGCCGCCGCGTTTGCCGAATTTTCCCAACAACGCCGGCAGCGCGAGAATCGCGGCGGCGGCCTGTCCGCCATTGCGATTGCGTTCCAGGCCCCAGCCGGCGCGCATGACGGCCGGCTCGCTTTCCGCATAGAGCCGCGCAATTTTTTCGATATCAGCGGCCTCGACGCGCGCAATGTGCGCGGCTTTTTTCAAGCTGAATGCTTCCGCTTTCTCCAGTAATGTCTCAACGCCGGTTGTATGTTGGGTGATAAAATCCCAATCCAACATTTTATTTTCGCGCCAATAATTGATCATGGCAAGCGCAACGGCGAGATCTGTGCCCGGAAAAACCGGCAAATGAATATCGCTTTCACGCGCCGAAAAATTGCGCACCGGATCGATCGTGATGATCTTTGCGCCGTTGGCTTTCGCTTGTTTCAAGAACGGCACAAGATGAATATGTGAAGCTTTGGGATTCACGCCCCAGATGATGATACAGCGGCTGTGAACATAATCTTCAAAAGCAACGCCAGCCATTTTGCCGTACATGCCAATCGCTGCTTCCGTGGTCGGCATAGCGCAAACCGTGCGCGCCAGCCGTGAAGCGCCCAACTTCGCAAAAAAGACTTTGTCGCTGGTATCCTGGCCGAGTATACCGTTCGAGCCGCCGTAGCTATAAGGCAAAATTGCCTCGCCGCCCCAGCAGCTTTGTATTTCAGTGCAGGATTCACTGATGATGGACATGGCCTCCGCCCACGAAATGCGCTGAAAGCGGCCTTCACCTTTGGCGCCAACGCGCTGCATCGGATGGAGCAGGCGTTCTTTGCCATAAACGCGTTTGGTGAAATTCGCCACTTTCGAGCAAATGAAATCATCCGTAAGCGGATTCACACGCGAGCCGCGAATCTTGCTGATACGTCCATCTGTAACCTCGACGTCGAGGCTGCAGGTGTCCGGACAATCCATCGGGCAAACGGAGGGGAGGGTTTGAGTGGGCATGAAAGGACTCTTTTGAATTTTTATTCACTTGAGCTTGGGCAAAGTGCAATGCTACGCATACGCAGGCCGCTGCCTTAATCCCGCGCTGCGGTTACTGGTGTAACCGCTCACCGGTTTCCACGCCCGGCCGATCTGCGATCGCGCGCGGGCGGCGGGGCTGCCGTTAATTTTTTTATAGCCTCGGCGGAGAGACCGGTGTAGCGCTTGATTTTCTCGAGCGATTCGCCATTAGCCCACATCAGTCTCGCGATTTTCTCAATCCCCTTCTCAATCCCCTTTTCAATCCCCTTTTCAACCCCCTTTTCAATTCCCTTTTCCAGCCCTTCACGTTTTCCCCGGCTGTACATCTGCTTTTTTTCTCTTTTGATGGCATTGACCAACATATTGACCTCCTTGGGATCATCAGAAGTACGTTCCAATTTTTTGTAATCAGCCTCTTCGATTCTGCCATGCAATGCCAACTGCCGGAACCAATTCAGCAGAAGGGAAACGGCTTTTCTATCTCGTGGCTTCTCGAACAATTTGAGTAACTCACGTTCCAATAGCGCCAAGTCATAATGCGCCTCGGCCAAAAACAGGGTCGAAACGACATTGCCGATTTTCAACAAATTTGCCTTGCTGAAAGCATTTTCAATGATGGGGAAATACTCAAAATGTAAGGCGCGCCGGCCCAGCAAATCATGCCCCTCGATCAGCGCCGCGAGATTCACCGGCGCCGTCCAACGCCGCTCGCCATTGTAAAGCATGATCGGGAAAACCGGCGGCAGTTTTTTCAAACGCTTTTGGGAATCGACCAGATGCCTGTAGAAATCCACGATGTAACCCAGCATCTGCAATGCCACAAAACGCTGCGGCGTGGCCTTGAACTCCAGCAAAATAACGATGTAAAAATCCCGGCCCCGCAGTTTGATTTTGTACAGCAAGTCTGTAAACGTCTTCTTATATCGCTTTGAAATAAACGAGTCCTTGACCAGCTCACATGTCGAAAAATCCAAATCTTTGACCCAGGGTTCATGCACGAAAGTCGTGATCAACTGGCGAAAGATTTCCCGGTTTGAAAAAAGCTTTTTGTAGCCTCTGTCGTGAATGTCGTCCATGGCCGGTGGGTTGGTGTTGGTGCTGCTTTCGTTGCCGTCAGCATTTCTAAGGCACTCCGCCTAGCGCCAAAAATATAGCAAAACTTTCGAAGAAATCAATCTTTGGAGAAGCTTTTTCTGTGGAGAGAGAGGCAGGATGTCGTGAATCTTCAGTAACTCGAAACACAAGCGCCGCCCGTGTCGTCATTCGGTGCGGGCGGCGTTTTGTTTTTAGCATATCCTATGCGCCAGTCTTCAACTAAACAACCCGCGAATATCCTCGGCCGTCAAATGCTTGAACAAACCTGAATCCGTAGTGATGAGTTGCGACACGAGATTCTGTTTGCGCTTTTGCAATTCGAGAATTTTTTCTTCGACGGTGTCGCGCGTGATCATTTTGTAGGCGAACACGCTTTTGTCCTGGCCGATGCGATGCGCGCGGTCGATGGCCTGCCGTTCTGCCGCCGGATTCCACCAGGGATCATAAACGATAACGTAATCCGCCGCAGTCAAATTCAAACCCAGGCCGCCGGCTTTCAGGCTAATGAGAAAAGCCTTCAGCTTTGGGTCGTTTTGAAAGCGCGTGACTCTGGTTTCGCGGTCGCGTGTGTGACCGGTGAGCATCTCGAAGGCAATGCCGTCTTTTTTCAGTTGTTGCGCCATCAAGTTGAGCATGCGCACGAATTGCGAGAACACCAGCACTTTGTGCCCGCCGGCGAGAATGTCTTGCAGCATTTCAAGAAATGCTTCGAACTTGCCGGATTCCTGCTCGCCTTCATCAAAAATCAAAGAGGGATGGCAGGCCAGTTGGCGCAGCTTGGTCAGGCCTTGCAACACTTTGAAACGCGCGTCTTGCAAGCCGGTCGTGTCGATCAAGTTCATAATCTCGGCGCGATAGTGATCGCGAACTTGTTGATAAAGTTTGGCCTGAGTTTTCGACATGGCGCAATAGTAAACTTGTTCGCTTTTGGGCGGCAGCTCACGCGCCACGATTTCTTTGGTGCGGCGCAGCAGAAACGGCGAGATCATTTTTTTCAACAGAGTTGCGCTTTCTTCATCGCCGTAGCGCTCGATAGGCGCGGCAAACGCGCCCTGAAAATAATGCCGCGAGCCTAACATCCCGGGATTCAGAAAAGAGAATTGCGACCACAATTCCAGCGTGTTGTTTTCCACCGGCGTGCCGGAGAGCACCAGACGATGCCGGCTTTGCAGAATGTTGGCCGCCTTGGCGGTTTGCGCTTCAGGATTTTTGATGTTCTGCGATTCATCGAGCACGATGTAGTGAAACTGAAAATCTTTCAGAAACTCGATATCGAGGCGCATGGTGCTGTAGGTGGTGAGCACGAAGTCATATTCATGGAAATCCGCGCAATCCCGCGCCCGCTCCAGGCCGTGATGCACCAGCACGCGCAAATGCGGGGTGAAGCGGCTGCATTCTTTTTCCCAATTGAAAATCACTGAAAGCGGCGCAACAATCAAACTAGTGGGACGTTTGCCGCTGGTAACGCTGACACCATTCGCATGTCCGCTGCTCTTGCCATTACGTTTTTGCGCGAGTGTTTTCGAAGATCCATTAGCGTTCTCCGCCTCACGCGCGAGCAGCGCCAGGGTTTGAATGGTTTTGCCGAGACCCATGTCATCGGCGAGGCAGCCGTTGAAACCATATTCTTGCAAAAAGCCAAGCCAGTTCAATCCGGCTTGTTGATACGGCCGCAGCTCGCCACGAAAACCCGCGGGTACCGGCACGTCTTGAATGCCCTTGAAGTCTTTCAATTTTGCGAGGCGTTTACGAAAGGCTTCGTCATAACGTTTTTCCGCAACTTCATCGAAGAGGGAATCGACCAACAGTGCATGCGCCGAAGCGATGCGCGCCTTGCTGTTCTGTGTTTCCGCGAAATTGAAGAAATGACGAAAACGCTTTTGCCACTCTTCTGGCAGGCGCGCCTGGCTGCCGTCCGCCAATTTCACAAAACTGTTTTGTTTGCGAATGGCAGTCCGCAATTCAGCAAGCGACAGCAAGACGCCGTCATAATCGATTTCGACTTTGAGATCGAACCAATCGATTTCAGAAGAAAGCGAAACATTGACTTTCGGCGCGGCGCGATTGATGCGATGGCGCGCCAACTCTTTTTCGCCGAAAATTTCAAAGCCCTCTTGTGCGAGCTTGGGCAATTCATCAAACAGCCAGGACAAGGGCTCGCCCACCGGAACGCAATGCTGCTGATTTTCAGCCAATGCCAGGCCGTGGCTATAAAGCGTTTCAAACGCCGCGGCTTCAGCCTGGTGATCACGCTGCACGCGCCAGACTTGATGGTTTTCAGTCAAGCTCGTTTCCAATCCGCGCAGGGTATCGACTTCGACGGCTTGGTCATAAACAAATTTTACCTCGATACAAAGCGTTTCATGATGCTCGCGCAAATACAGCCGGCGGCCGGTGATTTCGCGCGCGGCCTGCAATTCCACGCCCTCCGGCAAAACAATGTGCGCGCGATCTTGCACGTGCGGCGCAAAGGCCTGTAAGAAATCATTCAACTGATCTTGCGGAATGAGAAGTTGAAAGCCGGAACGAGTGAACGGCAGCAAAAATGTGGCTGGCAATGCGGAGTCGAGCGTGATGAGCAGGTTGCCTTTGAGCAACCAGATCGGTGAAACGGTGAGCAGGCGATAGTTATGATCAAAATCTTCCGTGTGGTTTTGTCGTGTCGATGAGCTTCCGTCGAACCGCGTGATTCTGGGAAGCAAACGATACTGCAGCGGCGCACTCTCGCCAAAGCGTTCAACATGAAAGGACAGCTTGGCGCGGTCGCGCGCGACCAGCACACGCTCGGGCATCTCGTCGCCATTGTCGAGATAAAGGCGGCTGTGTGTGAGCAGATTGAGCAGCGCGCCGGCCTCTTCGGCAAAATCAAATTCATACGTTTCTTGCAGCGAGCGGGAGTAATACGAATAGTAATAGCTGCGGTTGTACTCGTCGGAATTCCTGCCGAGCTTGTCAAGATAGTTTAGCGCTTTTGTTTCTGATGCGGTCGCGGAGACTTTTTTGAGATTGCCGCTATAATCAAACGCGACCCGGCTTCTTTGCCCGAAATCGCCGTTCTTTTTAATGTACGTGCTCGCCGGCGAGAGAAACCATTTGGCCACGTTCGTGCGCAGAAAGAACATCAATTCCCACGTCATGGCACGCTTGCCGGGAATCTCGCGCTCCGGCAGCGCGGGCACATTCTTTAGATAATCCTGCCAGGTAAGCGCCGGCGGGTTCAGACCGTTGCCGTTTCTCGACTCAGAATGAATTGCATACATCAGCGCAACGACGTGAGCGCAGGGCGCGACGTAGCTTTTGCAACCACATTCGCTGTTCAACTCGCCCATCTGATCCCGCCAGACGACGGGCTTATAGACGAATTGATAATCGCGCACCGTCGCGCTGGCGGAATTTTCATCGCTTGGACCCAGGGTGACATGGCGGCCTTTGTACAAGCGCTGCGCGTGTTGGTGGAAAAAAGTGCGTTCGAGGCGATTGAGTTCGGTTTTGGAGATTTGCATGTCAATATGCTGAATGAGGTGGAGAGTTTTAGTTCTTGTCGCGATCGCGGACTGCCGGCATCACTCCAATTTCAACTCAGTTTGTTGAAATTCCTGGCGGGCGCGTTCGAACGCGGCGCGCGGCCGCGTTTGATATTTTTCCATGTACATCATCGCGCGATCAAGAATCCAAAGATCACTTTCGAGATAATACTTGTACACCTGTCCGCCGCGCTGAACTTTCTGCGGCTGGAGGTAGCCTTCTCTCACGAAGTAAGCAAGTTTATCTCGATTAAGACCTTTACCAACTTTTTCGAGAATCTCGCCGGGGGTGTAATTTTGTACATGCATAATATGAAGAAGTATTTGTACAAGTGCGAATACTGGTCGGCGCGATTGTATTAGAATTCGGCATGAATTGCAAGAAAAATTTCATGGTTGTCAAATTTATCTCCGCATGATCTTGACAAACGAATCATCTCGGTAAGAGGGCAACGACTTCTCGTTAAAAATTCGAAAAACACCTATGGATCCCGTTTTTATGGTGCGCCTCTTGACATCCTCCCAAATTTCTTTATCTTGATCAACCTCTTTGCATCTTCTCTTGCAACTAGCAGCGATTCCGCAATTATTTGCACGAATAAGCGCATGAGCCGAGGGCAGTCACGGCGATGAAATCTTTGCGATCGATGGTGATAGCACTAACACGGCGCGTTTGCGGCGCGGCGCGCTCGGCGACATCCACAGCCGAAGCCAAAAAACGTTTGAAATTTGCACGATTTGAAGGACAGCTAGCGCGC
>SZPB01000249.1 GCA_030263535.1 Cytophagia bacterium CHB2 | reverse complement strand
GCTGAAATTTTTGTCATAACCTTCTTTACTCATCAACGGGGTCATGAAACCGCCGATCGCCGCCGCCGCTGCTGCTGCTGAACCCGAGATGGCGCCAAACAACATACACGCGAGGATGTTCACGTAAGCCAGTCCGCCGGGCAGCATGCCGACCATGGCTTTGGCGAGATCGATCAGCCGCCTCGCCACGCCGCCGCGATTCATCAACTGGCCGGCGAGAATGAAAAAGGGAATAGCCAGCAGCGCAAAACTATCGAGGCCGGTCGCCATGCGCTGCGCCACCGTGGTCAGCGCCGGCATGGTTTGAATGCTCAACAGCATCGTGAGCGTGGTCGAGATGCCGATGCAAAAGGCAATGGGCACGCCCAGCAGAAGCAGAACCATGAAGCTGAGGACGAGAACGAGTATTTCGGTCATATGCAAGCCGGTTTGTGTTGGTCAGCGGCTGGAATCGTGCATCGCTTTGTCATCAACAAGCAGCCGAAGCTGTTCGGCAAAAAAATATGCGGCATAGAACATGATGAGAAGGCCGCTCAACGGCAGCGCCAAGTAAACATATCCGAGCTTGATTTGCAGCGCCGCCGAGATTTGATTCAAGGTGAGCGTGAGATTGACCAGGCGCAGGCCGCCAATCACCATAATCAAGAGCGCAAAAAGAAACGTGCACAGATAAATGAACATTTCGACATAGTGCCGTGGTTTCCCGTGCAAGCGCGCGGTCAAAATATCGATGGCAAGATGCATCTTTTGGCTGGCGGCATAAGCGGCGCCTATCAAGCCGACCCAGACCAGAAGATAACGCGCCAACTCTTCGGTGTACGAGCTGGGGTCGCGCAGCACAAAGCGCGTGAGCACCTGCCACAGGACGTTGAGTACCATCACGCCCATGAGTACAATCACCAGCCATTTCAGGGCTTGATCGACGCCCGATCGAATTCGTTGCATGCTCACCTCACGGCTTTGATTTCTTGAATGAGATTGTAGATCTCCGGCTGGTTCCTGTATTCTTCGTAAAGGCTGGCAACCGTTTCGGTAAACGGCGTTTTGTCGGGACGGAAGATTTCGACGCCGGCCTTTTGCACTTCGGCGAGCGCGTGCTCGGTGGCTTCTTGCCAAATTTTCTTTTGATACTCGGCGGACTCGTGCACGGCATCCTGCAGCCATTGCTGTTCTTGCGAAGAGAGATCATTCCAAACGACCGTGCTGATCACCAGCACATCCGGCACCGAAGTGTGTTCGTCGAGCGCATAGTATTTGCAGACTTCATAGTGCCGCGAGAGATGAAAGCTCGGTGGATTATTTTCCGCGCCATCCACCACGCCTTGCTGCAAGGCGGTGTACAACTCGCCCCAGGCTATCGGCGTAGGCGAGCCGCCGAGAGAGGACACCATCTTCATCGAAGTGGTGCTTTCTTGGGTGCGAATCTTCATCCCTGTCAAATCCGCCGGACTCAAAATCGGCTTGGCTTTGGTGTAAAAACTCCGGCTGCCGGCATCGTAATAGCAAAGTCCCCGAAGAAAAAATTTCTCTGGCGCCTGCAGCAAACGCTCGCCGATCTCGCCCTCCAAAACTTTGAAGCGGTGCGCATCATCGCGGAACAAATAAGGCAGGCTGAAGACTTTGTGAGAGGGCACGAATCCTTCCATGACACTGGTTGAAACTTTGGTCATGCCGAGACTGCCGATTTGCAACAATTCGAGACACTCGCGCTCGGTTCCCAATTGCGAGCTGGGATAAATGTCGATGCTAAGCTTGCCGCTGGATTTTTCCAGCGCGCGCTCGGCCATGTATTCCATCGCCTTGTGCACGGGATGGCTGGAATCGAGGCCGTGCGCCAGTTTGAGTATCCGCACGCGGTTTTCGCGGCCGCAGCCGATGGCGAGCAGTGTGAGAATTGCGAATGCGAGGATTGTTTTTGCTTTGCTTTTCATGGAAATCGTTAGTCTTGTTTGAATAGGCTCGTTGCACCAAGTCAGAAATTCCACCAAGGATAACTGATTCAGGATCCGTTGGCGGCTTTTATCCGGTGGCCATTTTTCTGGTGCTGGTCCAGCGCATCTGAGGCCTTGAATCTTTCTCTGGAAGTCACGTTTTTGGAACTAACCTTCGCGCATGTCATGCGTATCCTTGAGCCGCATGAATCCAGGCTAACGGCCCATCCAGCCGCCATCAACAACCAGCGTGTGTCCGTGCATATAATTCGACGCCTCCGACGCCAAGAAAATCACTGTGCCCATCAAATCATCAGGCGTGCCCCAGCGTCCCGCCGGAATGCGCGCGAGGATTTCGGCGCTGCGCTTGGCATCTTCGCGCAACGCTTTGGTGTTGTCCGTTGCCATGTAGCCGGGAGCAATCGCGTTCACATTGATGTTGTGGCGCGCCAGCTCGTTGGCAAACGCATGAGTCAGGCCCTTAACAGCACTTTTCGCAGCCGTGTATGCTGGAACCAGGATGCCGCCTTGAAACGAAAGCAATGAAGCGATATTGATGATCTTGCCGCCGCGGCCTTGTTCGACCATCACCCGCGCCACGGCCTGGCTAAGAAAGAACAGCGTGCGCAAATTGATGTTGATCACCTCGTCCCAATCGTTGGCAGGGAACTCAAGCAATGGCGCGCGCCGGATGATGCCGGCATTGTTTACGAGAATATCGATTGCGCCGAACTTTTCAACGGCAGCGCGCACAATGTCTCCAACACAATTTGCATCGCTCAAGTCTGCCGTGAGATTGAGGCACCGCCGGCCGCGCTTTCCAACGGCCTGGCAGGATGCCCTCGCGTCGCTTCTATCGACAAGCACAATATCAGCGCCGGCTTCCGCCAGGGCAATGGCCATGCCCTGACCAAGTCCGCGTGAGCTGCCGGTGACAATCGCGACTTTGCCGTCAAGTTTGAATTTGTCCAAGATCATGTAACAATGCCTTTCCTCTTGAAAATTGCGTTTGTAGTTACGCCTTTAGGCGCCGGGCTTTGGGTTGGGAACCAACGCTTGACGCCTGAAGGCGTTACTACGAACAATCAACGCAACTGCTCCATGCTAACCGCATCCATGTCCTCGAACGCCTGATTCTCGCCGCCCATGCCCCAGCAGAATGAATACGCAGCCGTGCCCGCGCCACAGTGAATCGACCAGCTTGGCGAAATCACGGCCTGCCGGTTGGCGATCACGAGATGGCGTGTTTCGTCAGGTTGTCCCATAAAATGAAAGACACGGGCATTGTCTGGCACATCAAAATACAGATAAACTTCCATGCGTCGCGAGTGGGTGTGTGGCGGCATGGTATTCCAGATGGAGCCGCTTCTGAGCTGCGTAAATCCCATCACCAACTGGCAGCTTTTGATGCCGCCGGGATGAATGTACTTGTATATCGTGCGTTGGTTCGCGGCCTCGGGCGAACCGAGATGAACCGCCTGCGCCTCGGCGTGTCGCATAAGAGTAGTCGGATAGCTTTGGTGCGCCGGGAAACTCAGAATAAAAAACGCCGCCGGCTCGGCTTCCTTTCTACTGCTGAAAATAATCTCTTGAGCGCCTTTGCCGATGTAAAGCATATCACGGTTCGCGAGATCAAAAACTTTTTTGTCCACGTTGATTTGTCCCGCGCCGCCGACATTGAGCACGCCGATCTCGCGGCGTTCGGCAAAATAATTCGACGCCAATTCCTTGGAGGTTTGCAGAGACAGTTGTTCTTTTACCGGAACGGCTGCGCCGGCAACAGCGCGATCGATTTCCGAATAGGCCAGTCTCACGGCGTCGGGCTGGAATAAATCCTCGAGCAAGTAGGATTCGCGCAGCTCGAAGGTGGTGAGCGTTTTGGTGCGAATGGGATCTATGGCTGGCAAGATTCTCATGGTCGTTCTCCTCATTACGGAGTCCCGGCCCCTCGTGGGCCGCTGTCACAGCTAATAGATTTGCGGTTTCAAAAGCGTCTCACATGGAGGCAAGACTGCGAGATTAAAGCATCCGTGTACTACATCGTGATCACCACCGGCGCATTCAACTCAGCGATGGTCTGATTCAAATAAGCTTCGAACTCCTCCTTGTTTTTGATGCCGTCAGGCTCTTGTTCCCAGGCTCCCAGGAAATAGTAAGACAACCGGCCATTCTCCGGTTTGAGAACCACCACCTGACTGAGTTGGTCTGCAGTCACTTCAATCAAATCGCTTTTGCGATAGAGAACCGCCATGCCGAGCTTGTCATTCGCCAGACTCTGCTTGCCGTAGGTTGCCAAGTAAGCCCAACCATCATTCGATTCCGGCGACGTGAGCAACTCGGTGCTATCGAGCTTGACGATGCCAGTGCACAGGTTTGGTGGATTGCCGTCAATCTCAACCTGATGTTTGGTCAAACGGCTTCCGGCAGTGATGGACAAATTCGAAACGACATTGTACGCGCCGTCGCCGACTCTCCACCCAAAATACTTTGTTTGAATTTGCGAGTACACCGCGCCATTGGCAACAATGGCGCAGGTCACGCTGTCGGTTTGCGCCACGCGTTGCGCCTTGCCTGCGTGCCACATCGCCAGCGAACCAATGCCGAGCGCGTCACCGACTTTCAAAATATCCATGCCCCAACCCGACATCTCGTGATAAGAATCGAAGCCATCCAATCCGACATTTTGCAGAACCATGTCCGATGTTTTCTTTCCGAAAATGTCGATGGCATTGCGCCAGTCGAGATAAAAACGATACCCCACTTTGTCGGATTCCCAGCCCGGACCTTCATAGCGAATGTAGAATGAGTGATCGGTGTGTTCCGGCGGCACGTGCAAGTACTGCACGTTTTGAAAGGAGCCGCCTTCATATTTGCGATCAACAAATTTGCCGCCGGTCTTGTGAGCAAGTTCGGCTTGCGTGCGTTTGGGATACTCCCGTTTCATTTCACCGGACTTCGCGTAGCGCACCGTCAAGGTTTTCGTTTCATCTCCCGTGAAATCTGCGACACACACGATGTGATCAGCGCTGCCGTCGTTGTCCACCTCAACGACCTGACTCGGCAGTTCTTTGCCATCCGCTAGGATGACGAATGCATCACCATTGAACTCCGGTGCTTTGGCTTTGATTTGGGCCATCTCCAAAATAATCTCAGCATCCGAGCGCGGCTGCTTGACACCATGAATCTCAATCGTCACCGGATTTTTGACGGAGAGGGTGAAGGCTTCCGGATAAGCCTGTTGGAGAGGGTCGCCGGCCTCGTCAGTCGTCGAGCATCCCCAATAAGTCATCAAAATAATTCCGGAGATGCCCAGCGCAACGAGGCGCGCCCATGCAGTCTCTCTAGTTTTTGCGGTCATGATAAACTTTTTGAATTGGTTCAACTGAAGTGCGCAGTGAATTGCCAAATAAGAGAAATGAATTTGACCATCTCACGACAAAATAATTCGGGCAAAACGATTTGGATGGTTTTGCCCACAATAGTTTTGCCTGATTCTTTCGTTTTATCGCTACGTTCGCTTCATTCCGTTTTCTTGCCGGATGGCTGCAACCGCTCCATCTCTACGCTCGCCATGATGAACGGCCCCACACCTTTGAGATCGTTGTCCACGACCGGTGTGCTGATGTAATATTCATATGAGCCGTCGCGATACGGTTTGCCGCCGAGTCCAGCAACCTGGCACACCTGTGTGAGGGTGACAAGCCCCTCCGGTTCCACTTTGATTAAGTTTTCGAGGATGCCGCGGTAGCCTTTTTCCGCCACCGCCAAATAGGCTTGATCAAGATAACCATTGCGCACCGCTTTGGCAAGCGCATACACGAACATTGATGAGGCCGAAGCTTCCAGGAAATTTCCCTCGCGACCGCCTTGATCCATTACTTGATACCACAAACCGGTTTTTTCATCCTGATAGTTTTGCACCCCGCGCGCGACGTCGCGAAGAATCGCAATGATCTCTTCTCGTTTGGGATGATCGTTCGGGAAATAGTCGAGCACATCCACAATGCCTATAGCATACCAACCGATCGCACGGCCCCAGAAATTCGGCGAGCGACCCGTCACCGGATCAGCCCACTTCTGTTGCTTGCTTTCATCCCAGCCATGATAATACAAGCCGGTGGTGGAATCATAAGTATGATGCGCAACAAAGATAATTTGATTCGCGATATCGTCGAAGGCTTCGGGGCGATCGAACATTTTTGCATACTCGGCATAGAACGGCGCGCCCATGTAAATGCCGTCGAGCCACATCTGCCACGGATAGATGTTCTTGTGCCAAAAGCCGCCCTCTTTGGTGCGCGGATGCGTTTCCAATTGCTTCATATTCAAAGCCGCGGCGTTCTTGTACTTTTCATCGTGCGTGGCATTGTACAACATCAGCAGGACTTTTCCGGGGTTCACGTGATCGATGTTGTATTCTTCCAGCTCGTAGGTTTTGATGTTGCCGTCCGGCTCGATATAAGAATCGGCGAAGGCTTTGATATAGTCGAAGTACTTTTGCTCGCCCGTCTGCTGCCAAACCTGCTCGAGCGCTTTCATGAAAACCGCAGTCTCGTAAACCCACGACGTCTTCGTGCTATCATTGAACAAAAAGGAGTCGCCGCGGCGCTGCATTTCAGATTGCGCCATGCGAATCGACCACGGCGTGTGATTCGATGCTGTTGCTTGTTCGCGCGGTGACTGGGATTGGCACGAAAGCGTTAGAATTATCGTTGCTGCGACCGCGCCGTGCCACAATCTTGAATGGAAGTTTGTCATACGCTCCGTTCCTTTTCAGTTTCCCCAATGCAAAACAGTTGCATTCACTTCGGGAGACAGTTTTACGTGTTTCTTCACCTCAGGCACGCCAGCTTTACTAAGATTGATGCCAGCCGTCTTTTTGCCCGATAAGGTTAAAAATGTTTCCAAACCTGTTGGAAGATGTGCCGCCTCGACGGCAACATTTGTGCTGTTATGAAACGCCAGAGCGGGCCCGGATTGTGGAATGATCTCAACGTTTGTCAGCTTGATATGATCCGCATTCATTCCGAGCAATCCTTTTTGGGCGGAGATTGAAATATTCTTCAACTCAATTCCATGCAATGGCATTTCCGGCAGGCCGAGCATTTCCACCGCCTGCGCCGCGCCGCGGGCAGTAACGTCGCTGATGAAAATGTTTTTGAATTGCGGTGTTGCTGCGCTGACCGACACGGGCTCCTCCGCGTCGAAACTGCTTGCCTGGCCGGGTTCAACAATCGGCGCTTGACCGCTGTAATACAGGTTGAACGTGATGGCCGCTGCAGGTATGTCCTTCATCAAAATACGCTTGATGTAAATGTTCTCGACCACGCCGCCGCGGCCGCGCGTGCTCTTGAAGCGCAAGCCGGTGTCGGTGCCGATAAACGTGCAATCGCGCACCTCGATGTTGCGCACGCCGCCGGACATTTCGCTTCCGATGACAAAACCGCCGTGGCCATGATAGACGATGCAATCATAAATCTGCACGTTCTCCGTGGGCATGCCGCGCTGGCGGCCGGCTTCATCTCTACCTGATTTCAAACAGATCGCATCATCGCCGACATCGAAGTAGCAATTGTAAACCGCGACGTTGCGGCAGGATTCCAAATCGAGACCGTCGCCGTTTTGTGAATACCACGGATTTCTGACTGTGACATTTCGGATCGTAATGTTCTCACTCATCAGCGGATGCAAATTCCACGCAGGCGAGTTTTGAAAAGTGGGGCCGTCGAGTAGAATTTTGTTACAGCGGCTCAATTGCAGCAGCACCGGCCGCAAAAAGTCGCGCAATTTTTCATACTCTTCGCGCGCCGGCGGCTTGGTGCTTTTGCGCAGAATCTCGATTTCGTCTGCGCCGTTCATCGCTGCTGCGGAGGGCCACCACGTGCTGCCTTTTTGATCCACCACACCGCCAGAGGCAAGCAGTTCCTTCCACTGCATTGCCGTGAGTTTGAATTTCTTCACCGGTCGCCACACTTCGCCGGAACCATCGAACACACCTTCGCCGGTAATGGCAATGTTCTCCAAATTCTCGCCAAAAATGGGCGACATGCAACGATACTCCGGCCTTCCTTCATACCAGGTTTCAATCAAAGGATAATCCATGCGATTCGGACTGAAAATCACCAGCGCGCCTCTTGCGACATGCAGATTGATATTGCTCTGTAATTGAATCGGGCCGGTGAGCCAGATGCCTGCGGGAATCACGACCTTGCCGCCGCCGGCGTTGGCGCACGCGGAGATCGCTTTGGCGATGGCATCAGTATTCATGGTTTTGCCGTCACCGACCGCGCCATAATCAACAATGTTGAACTGCTTATCCGGAAACGAGGGCAAGAGAATTTCAGGAAAGCGCGGCGAGGTTTGATCTGTCTCGTTGCCCGCATGCAGAAGTGGGGGAGAGACCGTCAGGTTCGCAACGAATAATAAAGCAAGAATCCTAAAAGCAAGTTGTTCAAAGATTTTCATGAGATCAGCCCAATTCTTGTTAAGCCGGCTTGAGAATTCATTCTCAAGCGCAGAGATGAAAGCCGCATGTTGGCGAGTGCAAGTCAATTAGGAAGCAGCCCGTCCGATGACTTTTGATATTCAAGTTTAGCAATGTTCAGTCATGGCTTGGCCGTGACTTTGATACAGCAGAGGCAACGGTCCAGCCGTGGCAGAACAAACCAGGTTTTACCATACATCCTCATCCTACCCGTCACGCCTACAGTTTCACCTCATCAGCAACATTTTTTTCGTCTGCACGAAATTCGAAGTCTTGATTCTGTAGAAGTAAACGCCGCTGGCAAGATTGTCGGCTTCAAAAGCAACTGTATGAGAGCCTTGTGTCAGATTTCCATCCAGCAAGTTTGCCATCAACTGGCCGTTGGCATTGTAGACGGTAAGCCTGACTCGTCCTGGTCTGGAAATATGAAATTCGATTCTGGTTCTTGGGTTGAAGGGATTGGGATAATTTTGTTGCAAGCCAAAATCCACCGGACGAAAATCATTCTCCATCACACTCGTACCAAAATCACTTTCGAACGCGCCGAGATCGGGCGCTTTGCCATTGTACGGAAGGCCGAGATCCACACCGGCATCAATCAAATCACTGCCGGCGGCCAGGTGCATGAATTCGATCTCCGGCAAGCTGCCGTCCGCGTAGCGTGGCGTCTCGGCCAGCGCGGCGTCGAGACTCAAAAAATCCTCCGCAGTGACCACGAAAGGACTCATCCAACTGTTGGTTTCCTGCACCGCAAAACTTCCCAACTGAACCAGACCGTTAAACGAAAGGCTATTCTTCAACGTCAATGTTTGCCCGGGATTGAGTGCGCGCTGAATTCTGTAATTCGCCTCCCGGTTGCCATAGACGGTGCAATGCAACAACGTCATTGAACCGACATTGTTGTTTTGATCGAATCCTTTATTCTTGTTATCAAAAGCCACGCAATTGATCAAAATGGCGTGATGCATCAGTTGTTCGCTGTTGCTGTTGTCGCCGCCGCCCATTTTGAAGCCGTTGCCATTGGCTTGCGCGCCCGGATCACTGCCGTCTTTGAGGTAGCCATTGCCCCACGTCCAGCAATTCTCGAGCGTGGTGGTCACATCATCCGCGCCGCGCAGATAACCGTCCCAGCCGTCATCGACATTGCCCCACGCGCGGCAGCCGTAGAAATAATTGCCTGAACCAACCGTGAGTTTCGGAGCAAAGCCGTCGGCGTCGGCGTAGTCCGGCGGATCGGCGTTGTAATAGGAATCGCAATTGATGATGCGATTGTTCGCCGAGCCGTTGCTCAATTGCAGGCCGGTATCCCGATTCTCAAAGAAG
>SZPB01000248.1 GCA_030263535.1 Cytophagia bacterium CHB2 | reverse complement strand
GCCCTGACACGATCTCGTATGGATGATAAAACTTTTCAAATACTCGTCATCAACCCCGGCTCAACTTCAACGAAGTTTGCCCAATTTACCAACGAAGCGCCGGTTTTTACTGAAACCTTGCGCCACAGCGATGCCGAGTTGGCACAATTCATCAATTCGCCAATACTCGCACAACTGGAATTTCGTCTGGAGAAAATTCTGGCAAGTTTGCGCGATCATGCGGTAGGCTTGCGGCATCTCGATGCTGTTGCCGGTCGCGGCGGCTTGTTGAAGCCCTTGGCAAGCGGAACCTATCTGGTCAATGATCACATGCTCGAGGATTTGCGCCGCGTCGAGCGCGGCGAGCATGCTTCCAATCTTGGCGCATTTCTCGCGCACCAGCTCGCAGCGCATGCCCGCTGTCCGGCTTTTATTGTTGATCCGGTGAGCGTTGATGAATGGCCGCCGGTCGCGCGCCTTTCCGGTTTGGCGGGAATGGATCGCGAATGTCTCTCGCATGCGCTGAACACCAAAGCCATTGCCAAACGTTTTGCTCGCGAGCAGGGCAAAGTGTATCGCGATTTGCGCTTGATTATCGCGCATCTCGGCAGCGGCATTTCCATCTCTGCGCATGAGAACGGTAAGATGATCGAGGTCACAAACTCGCGAGAAGAAGGCGCGTTTTCCACCGAGCGCGCGGGATCGTTGCCGGTGATGAAGCTAGTTGATCTTTGTTTCTCCGGCAAGTATTCCCGGCAGGAGGTGGAAACAAAAATTTTTCGGCAGGGCGGTATTTACTCTTATCTTGGCACCAAAGATCTTGCGGAAGTGTTGCGCCGTTCCGCCGCTCGAGAAGAAAGAGCGCAACTTGTGGTTGCCGGACTCGTCTATCAATGCTGCAAAGAGATTGGCGCGATGGCCGCCGTGCTTGCCGGGCGCGTTGATGCGATCCTGCTCACCGGAGGAATGGTGCATCCAGTTGAAGTTGCGGAGAGAATGAAAGCGCAAGTCAACTGGATCGCGCCGGTTTTTGTATATCCCGGAGAAGATGAAATACGCGCGTTGGCAGAAGGCGCGCTGCGCGTGTTGCGGGGTGAGGAAGAGGCGCTGGATTATCAGCTTCAATGAATACTTGAGATCTGTTCTTTAAAATCTTTAATATACAGGATGATAGCTATGGAATACACGGAAGAAGCACTCGGCCCCGTTAAGATTTTGCATTTGAGCGGCAAAATCATGGGTGATGCGCAAACGCAAGGGATGTGCCGTTTTCTCAAGGACACGATCAACGCCGGTACGGAACGTTTGGTCATGGATTTTCGTGAGGTGTCCTGGATCAACAGCAGCGGCATAGGCGCCATCATGGCCTGCCTGACCGCCTTGCGCGAGCATGGCGGCGACATTCGCTTTGCGAATCTGCATCATATGACGCAACACTACTTTCATATCACCAAGCTGGAAACCGTGGTTAAAGTGTTCACCAGCGTTGCAGAAGCAGTCGCCAGTTTTGAAAGCCAACCCGAAATGACGTATATCAAGCAAAATGTGTGAGGGCGTTGCAAGTTGGGTCATAAGCTTGCATTATTTTGCCTGCTTTCTGATTGCGTGAAAACGCCGGGGTTCATGTGTGACGCGCCGTTTGTTGGACGCTGAGTTTGTTGCGTCGCACTCATTGTAGCTGGAATTTTTGTAATAGGTCACGCAAACCGCCGGCTGAGCCAGTTGAAGCCGAAGCCTAAGGCTCGCGTGATATTTCCTCGTCCAACACCGAGCGCGCATCTTTGGCCCAGCCGCTCAATGTTTGAATATCTTGATCACTGAGCTGCGCGTGAGAGGAGTGCAGCAGCAAATAAGACTGCAACGGCATTTCGCGCCGCTTCACCAAATCCTCAATTTCTTCGAGTTTGTGACTCGCCTGTTTCGGCGTGTATTTCGCCCAATCCGAAAAATTCAAATGGCGGCGGCCGTCGTTGACGTGATTGATCACAAACCACGATGCCGGGGCAACATGGCTATACCAGGGCCACGCCGTTTCATGCGAGTGGCAATCCGCACACGCGCGTTTGAGGAGAGTCTGTATCTCCGGCGGCGTGGTTAGATTCGCGGCAAGCGTGCGGCCTTCCTCCACTGGCGGGTTGGTTTTAGCGGGGCCCAAGAATTGCACAATGACAAGCGCCGCGAGCAAAACGATTCCTGCTTTTTTAAAAAGTGATGTCATAAGCCTTCTCAATTAGCCGTATTTAAAACCGGTTGTTGTTTCTGCAATTTTCTGGCGACTTTCTCAGCGTCCTTGAATACGCGCAACAAATTCCCGCCCCAAATTTTTCCAATATCTTTTTCCGAATACCCCCGGCGCAGCAACTCAAGCGTGATGTTGGGCATCTCGCTGACATCGTCAATGCCGGTGAAACCGCCGCCGCCATCAAAGTCCGAGCCGATGCCGATGTGATCGATTCCCATGACTTTCACCATGTGGTCGATGTGATCGATCGCGTCCGTCAAATGCGGGCGGTTGGCGGGAAATTTTTCGTTGATCTCTTGAAATTTTGCCATCAGCTCGCTTTGTTCGTCCTCGCTCAGTTCGCCGCGCCGCCAAGCTGCGCGTTTTTCCCGATAAGGCTCAAGCGCCGCCTCGCGTTCGGGATTCGGGGGAAGCTTTTTAATGTAATTGCCCAGCAGGCAGAGTTGCACCACGCCGCCGTTTTTCTTAACCGCCGCCAGCATGTCGTCGTTCATGTTGCGCGGATGATCGCACAGGGCGCGCGCGCTCGAATGCGAGGCAATCACCGGTGCCTGTGTCAGAGCAATGACATCCCAAAATGTTTCGTCATGCACATGCGAAATATCGACCATCATGCCCAAACGGTTCATTTCCTTGACGGCTGCCTCACCCAGCGGGCTTAAGCCGTTCCACTCGGTTTTTTCATCGGTGGAGGAATCGCCGAGCTCATTGTTGCGCGTGTGCGTGATGGTCATGTAACGCACGCCGAGATCGTAAAACGTTTTGATTAGGCTCAAATCTTTGCCGACGGGATAGCCGTTTTCCATACCCATAAAAATCGCGCGTTTGCCGGATTTCTCAAGGCGCACGGCGTCCTCAGGCGTCAAAGCAATTTCCGCGAGATTGGGATAATCGCTCACCATTTTTTTTGTGATTTCGATGAGCTTGAGCGCATGCGCCTGGGCATTGGCGTGGCCTTCGTCTGTGCGAGGCCCTTGTGAAGTGTAGATCGACATGAACACTGCATCCAACCCGCCTTCCTGCATGCGCATCAAATCCCACTGGCCGCTGGTGCGCGAGCCCGGCTCATGCCGTTCACCCGGCACAAACTCCGGCGAGCGCAGTTGGCGCGAGGGCCAGTCGATGTGGGTATCGATCGTCAGCACGCGCTGGTGAATCTTTGCAGCTTTTTGTTGGAGGAATTCCTCTGAAGGTTGTGCAAAGCTTTCCGAGGCAAGGGTGACGAGGACAAGCAACAGAAATATGTGCCGGAATTTTTTTTCTTTCACCATGACACCTCCGTGTTAATCATGCAATGACGCACTTGCGGCCCTTCTCCCGGAAGGCAGTAAGCAGGCCGCCGGGCAGGCAATTGCACTAAAATTGGCAAAAAGCATAACGCATTTGGGTTGTAAAAGCAAGAGGATTTTGCCTGCGGCAGGTTTGAAATTTTTGTGTGATTTCCACTTTTGAGGGCGGAGGTTAAAGCCGCGAGAAGGGCTGCGATTCTTCGCTTGTCTGAAAAACGGTATGGGGCATTGCACAACAAAAGTTTAAGGAAACCAATCTGATTCTACCCGCAATATGCGACCGCAGTTTGCGCGAGAATTTGCGCCAGCACGGCGAGGGATTTCAGATCAACCCATTCGACCGCAGCGTGCGCGCCGGCGCCAGCCGGGCCAATGACTACGGTTTCAATGCCGGCAGCCGCGAGCAAAGCTGAATCCATCCAAAACGACTGCCCGATGTGTTGCGGTCTCTTGCCCAGAATCGGCGAGGCCGTTTCAGCAAGAATCTTGACTAAATCCGCCTGCGGTGAAACTTCAAACGGCGCGCGCGCCAGAATTGATTTTGCCGTCGCGCGGTATTTGGGATCTTCGGCCGTCAGATGGGTAAGAATCGTCTGAATCTCCCGCAGGACTTGCGCTTCGGTTTCGCCCGGGATGGTGCGGCGCTCGATAAAAAGCTTGCAGGTGGCAGCATAGGTGCTCAGGCCGCTGCCGCCTTGCAGCATTGCGGCGTGCAAGGAGGGAGGCCCAACCAACGCATGCCCGGCGCGGCCGCGTAGATCGTGCTCAAGGCGTTCCAGGCGCGCCAGGAATCGTCCCATGCGCATGTTGGCGTCAATGCCTTCGGCAAAACGGCTGCCGTGGGCGGCGCGGCCAAAGGTTTCGACTTCCAGCCAGACGAAGCCCTTGTGCGCGAGACAAAGCTGCAACTCCGTGGCTTCCGTCACAATCGCCGCGTCAACTTTGATCTGTTCGATCACCTCAGCCGTGCCGAGGCTGGCATGTTCTTCATCGGCGACTGCCGCCAGAATGACATCACCGTTTAGCGCAATATCCGCCTCGACCAAGGATTTCAATGCGGTCAGGCACGCGGCGAGACTGCCTTTCATGTCATAGGCGCCGCGGCCATACATCTTACCGTCGCGTACTTCTGCGGCGAACGGCGCTGCCATGCCCTCAACGCCAACGGTATCAAGATGCGCATTCAGCATCAACGAACGGCCTTGGCCTTTCCCGGGAAGCCGGCCAATGACGCTCACGCGACCGGGTTGCGCCTGGCAGAGTTTGACTTCAAGATCGAGTTTGCGCAGGCCGGAGGCAACATAATCTGCAATTTCCGCTTCGCCGGGGCTGCCAGCGACGAGCACCGGATTGATCGAGTTGATGCGGATCAAATCCCGCAGAGTGCTCGTCAAATAAGCATGATCGATTTTCATGATTGCCCTCACGAGGTTTTGCTGCTGATGCTCGATGAGCCGTGGAAATCGGGGCCGCATAGCGACATTGCGGGGACAGCGGCTCAATGGCCTTAAAATAAAAACACCAGCAGATAGCTGCAACCAATTTGTTTAAATAGTTTTGGTTGCGGATTTCTGCCGGTGTTTTCGGAGGTGCAGCAATTTATCGTGTTGAGGAGTTACCCTCACTCGACGCGATAGAGCGTAATGCCGTAATGGCCGGGATCGTGGGGCGGCGAAGTGTTCCAATCGTTAAACGAATGCGAATCATCGGTGGAGAAAAACAACTCGTATTCGCCGGGTTTCAACAAAATCGTATCATTGAACACGCGATTCTTGTCGCCGCCGCCGGCATGATCAGTCATGCGATACGTCATCTCCCACACGGTGCGGCCGGACTTGGCATCCTCGATCCAGCCGTAATCGTACATCGCGCCGTCACGTCCTTCGCCAATCGCATAAACGCGCACCTGGCCGGATTTCTCCAGCTTGAAACTGGTGCGCCGGCGCTCGCCATCGCGCACGCGGATCAACTGGGCGATAACGTTGCGGTCGCGTTCTTCTTCGAAATCGGCAATATCTTTCGGGTTGAATTTTTCGTCGGCGGCATACAGCGTCAACCCCCAATGCTCGCGGTCAAACGGCGCCGAGGAGTTCCAATCGCGATACGAATGTGAGCCGTCGGAAACATAATAAGCCATGTAACTGCCGGGTTCGAAGCGAATCACCTCATCGATCATGCGGTTCTTGCTGGCGCCGCCGGCATGATCGGTATCGCGATAATTCATTTCCCAAACTTTCTTGCCGGTTTTGGCGTCGGCAATCCAGCCGTAATCGAACATTTCACCGTCGCGGCCTTCGCCAATGGCATAAATGCGCACGGGCAGCGCTTTCTTCAGCGTGAAACCTTTGGAATGATAATCACTGTCGCCCACGCGGGTGAATTTGACGATGACATTAGTTTCGGGGGGATCGGCGTACTCGAAATTTTTCACGTAGGCTTTCATGCTTGTTTCAGCCGGGCGAATGACCATGCCCCAGAAGTTGGGATCGTAAGGCGGGGTGGCGTTCCATTCGCGGCTGGAATGCGAATCATCCGTCACAAAATAGGCAACATAATCGCCGGCCGGCAGTGAGATCACCTCATTGAACAGGCGGTTTTTCTTGTCGCCGCCGCCGTGTTCGGAATTGCGATAAGAGAACTGCCAGATTTTCTCATGCGTTTTCGCATTCATAATCCAGCCGTAGTCATAACTTTCTTCATAACGGATTTCGCCGAGCGCATAGATGCGCACATCCATCGGCCGTTCGAGCGTGAATCCTTGGCGTTCATAAGCTTCGTCAGACAGATGGGTGAGCGTGACAATCGCGTCGCGCGTAAGCTCGCGGCGCCATTCATCAACGGTTGCATCCGGCACGGCCCGGCCCGCGCCCTTCACCACGATCATCGCTTCATCGTAGATTTGATCATCGAAACGTTCGTCGCGGCGGTTCCAATCAAAAATTCGATCGAACACGTTGCCGATGGCGTCGCCAAAATCTTTGACGTCGTCGGAACTATAGAAGCCGTAATAAAACGAGGAGAAATAGACTTCATATTCGCCTTTGTCGAGAGCGGCGGTATCTTGCAATTCCAGCAATTTGCGGCTGCGGCGTCTCTCTTCTCCGCTGCGCGCCTGCCACACGACTTCGCGCGTTTTCGCGTTGAGAATCCAGGCTGACGTGCCCAACAGCTTGTGGCCCCGGCCATTGCCCAGCGCGCCCACGAGCTCGATCTGAACGGACTGGTCGCGATCGAGCACGAAGCCGGCGCTGCGCGTTTCGAACATGCGCATATTGCGAATTTCGGCTAGGGTTTGATTCTGGGCATGCAGGGGAGGAATCGTGCTGAGCGCGCCGGCAAGAATCATGAGACAGGTTTTTTTCATGTGGCCTCCGTTGACTTCGCGTATTCGCAGGATTAGGCAGGTTTAACGACGACGGCGGTGCCGTAACACAAAACTTCCGTGACGCCCTGCATGATTTCATTCGCATCGTAGCGAATGCCAATCACAGCATTGGCGCCGATCTCCTGGGCATGGCGCACCATCATCTCAAACGCTTCGTTGCGTGTTTTTTCGCATAGTTCGGTGAACAACGAAATGTTGCCGCCCACCAGCGTTTGCAGCGACGCGCCGATCGTGCCGAAAATCGAGCGCGAGCGCACGGTAATGCCGCGCACCACGCCCAGATTCCTGGTCACTTGATAGCCGTCCAGAGTGAACGCCGTGGTTGTCATGGCATGTTGTATCATTGTACTCTACCTTCCTTAAGAATCATCAACCTAACAATTGTCGCTGCTGGGCAAGGTCATACGTCAGACTGGCAGGAAGGTTACGAAAAATTTCTCATAACTTCAAAAATATTTTGAGGGTGCAAGCTGCGGCACGCTGTGCAATGCTGCGCCGATCTTGGCCATTTTAAGTGGAACGGATAAAGCTTCTCTCATCCTATGGGTTCTTCTATCTGCCGAAGATTTTCCTTTTAGCTGTCGATCGTTCGCGTTGGGTCAAGTTCTTAAGAACTCTTGCCTGAACGCACCATATCGCGAGGCGCAACCGGGAACGCCAGGGGAAATTCTTTCCCGGTGGTGAAAACGCATTAAACAAATTCCAGCGCGGCGTGTCTATCTCTCAAAATTCGCTGACCTTAAATCCATCGCGTTTTATTTTGAGGAGACCAAACCATGTCATTTCGTCAACGGTGTTGTTTTTTTGTGCTCGCGCTGCTGCTGGGTTTTTCGCTTTCAGCGAGTCACGCCCAGAAGAAGCTGACGCTCAGCACCAAGTCGCAAGATGCAAAGCATGCTTATGCTGAAACCATCAAGGGCATCGAATCCTTCCAACAATTCCAGCCGCTGCAACAACTCGCGCAAAGTATTGTGAAGGCCGACTCCAATTTTGCCATGGGACATATGTTGGTGGCGGCTTTCTCTCAGCCGGACGTGCGCACGAAAATTACCGAAAAAGCCTTGCAACTCGGGGCTAAAGCCTCGAAAGGCGAACAACTCTATCTCGAGGCTACGTCTTACGCCTACACCAATAATCGCGAAAAAGCGATTGAGATTTTTACCAAGTTGCACAAGCAGTATCCCGGCGAACGTCGCGTTTGCATGATGCTGGGCCAGTTGCATCAGCAGCTCGGCCAGTTCAAAGAAGCGATTTCGTATTTCGAAGCGGCCAACAAGATCGACGCCAGCACACCGCGTGCGCATTCGATGATCGGCGATTGCTACGTGTTGCAAGAGCAATACGCCAAAGCGCGGGAGTATTATGACGCCGCCATCA
Source organism: Cytophagia bacterium CHB2 (assembly GCA_030263535.1). Taxonomy (NCBI): domain Bacteria; kingdom Pseudomonadati; phylum Bacteroidota; class Cytophagia; species Cytophagia bacterium CHB2. The sequence continues at coordinate 1,498 of SZPB01000248.1, read as the reverse complement.
GTCGCGTCGGGCCGGACGCCTCGCCTTTTGGCCCGTTCTTCGGCAAAGCGCTCAGCAATATTTACGAAGGCCAGCCCGACCCCGCGATTGCAGCGGTGAAGGAGTTTCACAGCCGCTACAGTCGCAACGGCTCAGCCGAGGGCTTCCCGGATGTTTGGATTTGGAATTTCACGGGCCGCGTCAATTTGGAATTCGGCCGCTACGACGAAGCGTTAAAGTGCTATGAAACCGGCTACAAATCCGTGCCGGGCAGCTCGATTGACAGCGTCAACAAAAAAGTCTGGTTTGGCCGCGTTTTTCACGGCAAGGCTCGAACCCTGGCCAAAATGGGCCGGCATGGCGAGGCGCAGCAATACGCCGATCAAATCAAAATGATGATTGAAAACGGCGGCAAGGAAGGCGAGCAATATTGGAAGGCTTATCATTATCTGGCGGGTTATCTCAAACTCGAAAGCGGGGATTACAAAGCGGCCGCCGAGCATCTCGAGCAATCCGATCAGGAAGATCCGTTTCAAAAATTGCTGCTGGCCAAAGCCAACCTCAAGCTCGGCAATAAAAGTTATGCGCTCGACATTTGCAAAGAGATTGTGAAGAACACCAACAACAATTTCGACCGCGCCCTGGCCTATCCGGAAGCAAAAAAGATTTTGGCTTCAGCCGGGACGTTTTGAGGTAAGTCACAAGACAGTTTTACTACTTTACACCTTACACGGCGCCGGACCATGTAAGGTGTAAAGTTCAACGTGCTTCAGCTCTTCTCCGCCTGCAACGTCTTCGCCGTCTTTTCCACTTCCGACCACACGCGCAGCAAATTCCCCGAGCAGATCTTCTCGATGTCTTTGTCGGAATAGCCCTTCTTCAGCAATTCGTAAATGAGATTGGGAAAATCCGCCACGCTTTTTAAGCCGGTGGGGAGGGAGTCGCCCACGCCGTCGAAGTCGGAACCGAAACCGACATGGTCGATGCCCACCAGCTTTACCACATGATCGATGTTCGCAACGACGTCGGAAATGTCCGCATACGTGAGGTTATGCTCTTCGCGATATTTTTCGACAAACGCCTTGCCCTCTTCAGAGTTGGGGTTGATTTTCTGCTCGACTAATGCTTTCCACAAACCTTCTTCGGTTTTTTGATAAGCGCCGTTCACGAACGAGGAGCCGAATGCGATTTGAATGACGCCGCCATTTTTTGCCAGGGTTTTGATCATGTCATCGCTCATGTTGCGTTCCCAGCCGGGCGTGAAGCTGCGGCAGGAGGAATGTGAGGCGATGACCGGCGCTTTGGTGAGGCGAATCACCTGATAAAATGCCGAGTCTGACACATGTGAAATATCGACCATGATGCCCAGGCGATTCATCTCTGCCACGACTTCCTTACCGAACGGGCTCAGGCCGTTCCATTGATGATTGGGATCATACGAAGAATCGCAAATGTGATTGCTTTTGCCATGCGTGAGCGTAATGTAACGAATGCCGCGATCATAAAAATGTTTGAGATT
>SZPB01000247.1 GCA_030263535.1 Cytophagia bacterium CHB2 | reverse complement strand
GCGCAAAGTGACGCACTGGAAGAACAGCAATCAGCGTCAACGTTGGCTGGCCTCCGCGCTGCTGGAAATCGAGCCGAATCTCCGGCGCGTGAAAGGCTATCGTCACTTGGCGCAGTTGCAAAAAGCGTTGCAGCGCGATTTAAAACTTGCGCCATAGCCCCACCGCCCGCCCGCGGGCGGTGGGGCGAGCAGGAGCCATCAAAAATTTCAACTAAAAAAAGGATTGACTCCGTTGTTCATAAAAAACCGCCGCTTTGGCGAGGAAGAAATTGCCATCGGCGTCGTTGCGGGTAAGGTTATCTTCGTCATTCCAGTTTTGGATATTTGGACCGGCGACAGTATTCTGCCGGACGGCCCCGGCAGCCCGATGTTGCCGCGTCCCGAAGTGTTTTAATCGAAGGAATAATGTCATGCTGCGTCCCGTGGCTTCGCAGAGAAACGCTTGCATCTTGCCGCAGGCCGGTTATATTATATCCGCTTTAAAAGCAGGAAGCGGGGTCCTCATTCGCACGGACAAATCGAATCCGGTTGTACATGAATGCTTCGAGGTCGGGCATGCAGCAACAGGCTTTCGAACCGATCTATCCCAATCCCTTTATCGCCGGCAATCCCGTGCGCAGCCGGGAGATGTTCTTCGGCCGCGAAGACGAGTTCCGTTTCATCGCCCGCGCGCTCGAAGACGGGCGCAAAACCGCATTGATCGTGCTCTTCGGCGAGCGGCGCAGCGGCAAATCTTCCATCCTCTATCAAATTCTCAACCGCCGGCTAGGCGAAGCGTTCCTGCCGTTTTTCATCGACACCCAGATCATGGCCGGCGTCGCCGGCGACACGGAATTTTTCAGCCGCATCATCACGGATTTTTGCAAACAACTCCAGAACGACGGCCTGCCCGCCGGGCGCTATCTGGCAATGATGAAGGAAAGCACGGCCACCAACGTCTTCCGCGAGTTTCTGCAAGATTTGAAAAGCCATGTTTCCGGCCGCGCCCTGTTGGTGCTTATCGACGAATACGAGAATCTTGAAGTCAAAATCAAGGAAGGCAGCCTTTCCCGCCATGTTTTGAAATTTTTTGCCGGCCTGCTCGAAACCGACATGGTGTCTTTCGTTTTCACCGGTTCGCAAACGCTGGAAGCGCACGATCATGTGTTGTGGGGTGAGGAGTTGTTTCGCAAAGCCATGTCGCGCAAGATCGGTTTCTTAACCAAGGACGATACCACCCGCCTGATCACGCAGCCGGTGCAGGGTAAAGTCGCGTTTGCGCCGGAAGCAGTGGCGCACATTTACGCACTCACCGCTGGCCAGCCGTTTTACACGCAGATGATTTGCCAGGAGCTGGTTTATCATTTGAACGAGGAGCAAAAGTACGAGGTGACGGCGGAGGATGTCGAAAAAGTCGTGGCCGGCATCCTGGAGAACCCGCCGCCGCAGCTTTTGTTCAACTGGGGCGAGCACTCTGCCGAACGCAAGCTGGCGCTGTCTGCGCTGGCGGAGTTTTCGGTAACGCCGGAAACGTTTCTCTCGGCCCCGGAGCTTTGCCGGAAAATCGCGCGCTCCAAACTGAAACTCGATCTGGACGCGAATTTTTTCAACGCCGAGTTCTCCAGCCTTTTTCAGGAGGAATATCTCACGCAGAAAGAACGGCAGTATGCTTTCCGTTTCGATCTTTACCGGCAATGGGTGCGTCACGATCACAACATCTGGCAGGTGCAGAAAGAAATCGGGCCGGCCCGGCTCGCGCAGATCACTAAAACCGCACAGGTCAAAAAAGAGAAGAAAAAAAAGGCGTTAAAGATTCTCGAGCGCACGCTGGAAGCCGGACTGGCGCTGGGAGTGATTTGGCTGGTGGCCTGGCTTATCCTGGAGAGAAAGCGGACGGTGATCGTACAAGCCAACGGCGGCCCGTTCTCGCTGTGGGTTGACGGCGATTCATTGGGCGCGACCACCGGCCAGCCGGATTCCACGCGCTTCGAAATTCCGGACGGCTGGGCTGCGATCAAAAATGATATTTTTGCCCTGGGCTCATCCCGCAGCCGGAGGCCGGGTTTCAAGCATAGCTTGACCCGTGATGAAACGTATACGTTTACCGCGCAGCTTATCGCTTCCAATGAGGCGCGGGTAAAATCCGAGACGATCAGGAAAGACGGCCACCTGGTGCATTTCGATTTCACCGCCGACACTTTGACCGTGATCACGGACGCCGCAAGCGCGGAGATTCAATTGGGCGGCGGTTCCAATCAAATTGCACAGAGCCAACCGGAGGCTTGGCAACATACGTTTTATGTTTGCGCCGGTGACTATGTCTTGCGCGCCAAAGATTTGCAAACCGGAGAAGAAAAAAGACTCATCGTGAGCGTTCCCGCAGAGTCGAAGCTCATCAAAATCGATTTCGATAGCGTAGCCGTGCTCACGCTCACGAGCAACGTTTATCCCTTCGAGTATCAATATTCGCTTGACGATGCCCGTCGGCCGCGCAGCGAACCGGCGGCGGCGCGCGCGGATTCGATCCTGCTGTTGCGCGGCGTGCCGGTGGGCGCTTATGACTTCACATTTATCAACCCGGCGACGGATGAAAAATTAATCCGCATGCTTCACGTTGCCAATGATACCTCGGTTTCGGTTGAATTCAAAAGGAAGAAGCCGCCGGTAATAAAGAGGCCGGAAGTTGTCGTTGAAGAACCGCCGACCGGTTCAGCGGCGCGAATGGTGGACATCGCATCTGATCCTCCCGGCGCGCGCATTTTTGTCGACGGCAGGGAGCAGGGCATTACACCGAGGCCGGTTCCGCTGTCCGACAGGCATCATGTGATCAAATTGTCGAAGGATGGTTATGCCGATCATAGCCGTTCGATAATGCCTGGTGACAATTCACCAATCCACTTTACTTTGACGCCGCAATACGGCCATCTCCGTTTGGTGGTGCAGGATGAATTGGGCCGGTCGCTGCCGGATGTCCGGGTTTTTATCGACAACGAATACCTGGGAGAAACGCCGCTCAACGAAATCAAGCTGCTGGCCAGCCGCCATTCCCTGCGCCTGTATCGCGGCAGCGCCCGAAAAGATACAGCCGTCGTTATCCCGAGAGACGATACGTCGAAGGTGACCCTCAAAATGATGAAATGATCATGAATCCTTTTCTGCTCCGATCTCGATGGCGCCGGCGGCTTTTGCAATTCGTGCTCGCCGGCGCAGTGCTGGCGGGCGCCGACGAGGCGATTGCGCAAGCGGAGAAAAAGCTCGACAAAAATGTGCGCCAGTATTTGTCGTTTGACAATCTCTCCGAACCGGTGCAAGCGCGGATCGGCGCGGCCATCGATCATTATGACAATGGCGAGTATGTGCGAGCGATTGCGGTTTTGCAAACTATTCTCGCGGGAACGGGCAAAGACAAGCCCAAGAGCGCTCTCCGCGCCTGGACCTGCCAATGGCTGGCATTGAATTATTTTGCGCTGAAAGACAGCAGCGCCGCGGTACAAAAATACGTCGAGCGCTCCCTGGACGCCGACGTCGAAATTTGGCGCGAATACGCGGAGCCGACCCGGATGTCGCGGGATTTACACGAGCTTTATCGCGCGCATTGGGACGGCTTGCAGCAAGCGTTCGATAAAAAACATAAAGCCATTCGTCTCGGGCTCGGATCGATCTCGCGGCTGGATTTCAGTTATCGATTCCGGTTTTTCGAAATTATGGCCGGCGTCGGCGCCCCGATCGTGGTGGATAATGAAAACATCGCTTTCAAACAGTTGTTGATTTATACGAGATTTCAACGCTTGCGCAGAGCCATCGAACGGCTCTCACCGGGATTTTATTTCGAATTTGCCCTGTTGGAGGAGGATTTGAGCCGGGACAATATCAAGACGCTTCATTTTGGCGAAGTGATCAGTGCGGGAATCGTCATGGCCTATCCGCACAAAACGGGTATGGAAATCGGCGGCAGCTTCGAATTGGCGCGGCTTTTTTTCAAGCAGGATAACAATCTTTCTTTCAACCAAACGAAACGCATCGGCAACACGGCATTTTTGTCTTATGGAAACTTTGAGATTTATCTTCGCAAATGGTTTTGAACCGCGTTTCCGGTTTCGCTTATGATCGGCAACGTCATCTCACATTATCGCATCCTCGAGCTGCTGGGCCCCGGCGGCATGGCCGAGGTTTACAAAGCGCAGGATCTCAAGCTGCCGCGCTTTGCCGCGCTCAAATTCTTGAAAGCAGACCTGCATGCCAGGTTAGAAGAAAGAAAGCGTTTTATGCAGGAGGCCGTTGCCATCACCAAGCTCGATCACGCCAACGTCTGCACGATCTACGAAATCGGTGAAACGGAAAGCGGCCAAATGTTCATTGCCATGGCCTATTACGACGGCGGCAGCTTGAAAGGCCGGATCAAGCCTGAAGGCCTGCCTGCGCTCGAGGCCGTAAACATCGCGATACAAATCGCGCAAGGCCTGGCCAAAGCGCACGAATGCGGCATCATTCATCGCGATCTCAAACCCGCCAACGTTATGTTCACCGCCGACGGCATCGCCAAAATCGTGGACTTCGGGCTGGCGAAGCTGGCCGATGCCCAGCGGCTGACGCCGACGGCAACAACGGTCGGCACGCCCGCCTACATGTCGCCGGAACAGGCGCGCATGCTGGAAGTGGATGCACGCAGCGATATTTGGTCGCTGGGCATCATTCTCTACGAGATGCTCGCCGGCCGCATTCCGTTTCGCGGCGAATATTATTTGGAGCTGATGTATGCCGTCGTCCACGAAGAGCCGGAGCCTTTGCAAAAGCATGTTGCCAACCTGCCGCCGAGACTTTACGATATTGTCGCTCGTGTACTTGCCAAATCGCCTGAAGAACGTTATGCCTCGATGAATGATATGCTGGAAGAATTGCTCGATCTGAAAAATGCCCTGGAAACGAACGCCGGCGACGAGCGGGCGGTTTTGCGGCACAGCGGGGTTTTGCCGGCGGATTTTGCGCTCAAGCTGCGCCGTTTGATCGAAGAAAAGCTGGCGCTGGCAGAAGCACCGGCGCCGGTTCACGCGGACAATCCCTATCTCAATCGGGTAAAAATCCAGAATCCGGATGAGTTTTACGGCCGCAGCGCGGAGTTGAGCCGCATTTACGAGCGCATCAAGGCCGGTCGGCCGCAGAGCGTCTCAGTCGTCGGCGTACGCCGCATCGGCAAATCCTCGGTGTTGAGCGCAATTCACCATCCGCGCAACCGCGTCAAATATTTGCCCGCGCCGCAGGAATATGTTTTTGCGAAAATGGATTTGCAGGAAAAGCGCAACGTCGAGCCGGCCGAGCTGCTGCATTACATTTTTACCGCGTTGCAGGATGAATTCAGCGGCCGGCTCAAGCTCGACGTCAAACCCGATTACGAAGGCTTGAAAGAAGTGGTGCACGCGTTTCAAGACGCGGGCCTCAAACTGATTTTCCTGTGGGATGAGTTCGAATGCGTGACCCGCAATCCCAAAGTCGGTCCGGAATTTTATGCTTATTTCCGCGCGCTGGCCAACAATTTCAACGTGGCTTACCTCACCACTTCCTCCGCGCAACTGCAAAGCCTGTGTCACACCAAGGAAATTGCGGATTCGCCGTTTTTTAACATCTTCACCAATTTGAATCTCGGCCCGTTCAAGCTCGAAGAGGCGAAACAACTCATCGCCGAGCCTTCGGCCCGGGCGGGAAAGCCGCTGGCCGGGCACACGGATTTCGTGCTGGAGCTGGCCGGGCATTTTCCGATCTTCATTCAAATGGTTTGCGCCGTTTTATTTTCCGGAGAAATACGCGATAAAGCGGCCTATCGAAAAATGAAAGAAGCCTTTTTGGAAGAAGCGCAGCCGCATTTTCAGGAGTATTGGGAAAAATTCGAGGAATCCGAAAAAGCCGTGGTGATGGCCCTGGCGCGAAACAAAAAACCGCCGCGCGAACATGCGTTTGCGATGAAGGATCTCGCACAAGCCGGTTTCGTGTTGAATGGAAAATTGTTTTCACCCGTGTTTGCCGAGTTCGTGCGCGAAGCCGCGCGGCGGCCGGGCCGGTGGTGGCAGAGGTGGGGCTAAAATATTATCACAAGGCGGATGAACCGCAACCAAGAAGAAAAAGCATCACGCAAAGCCGCAAAGTTTCTTCTTTGCGATACCTTTGCGACTCTGCGTCTTAGCGTGAAAGTTTTTGCTTTGAGTGAAATCTTGAATAAAAGGCAGCTCCGCTATAACCACGTCACCGCGTTGGGAATGGAGAGGATCGGTGAGAGTGATTTCGAGCTTTTTCATAGTAGATTTTCCCGCGAAGGTTTTGCAAGCCAATGTGAGAAAAGCGAACAAGGCAACTCCAGAATATAAAACCACGCGCCCAGTTCAAAAAGTTTTTAAGAACAACGACTATGCCAGCGCCATCTTATAAACTTCTCGCCTATCTCGCCGGCCTCAATGTTTCCCGCGCCTTCGCGCTTGAACCGGGCCGCCGTTATCTTTTGGGCAGCGCGGAAATGGAGCCGGATATGCTGGTTTTTCCCGGCGACCGTTCGTTGAGCCGCAGGCAGGCGTGGCTTGAAATCTCCGGCAACAAACTGCGCGTGGAACGCCATGCTCTCGCCAGCCAAAAACTCAATGCCGATGAAGCGGCCGCGGTTTTGGAATTGCATCCCGGCGAAAGCTTCACCGCCGGGAAAACGGTATTCCGGTTTCTCGCCGAAGCGGATGTCGAGCCTCTGCCGGACCGCACGTATGTTTTCTCCTCGAGCGCGATGACGTTCGCCACCGCCAGCCATGAATTCCGCAGCTTTATCACCATCATCGAGAAAATGCCCGGGTTGATGAAGATCAACGAATCCCCCGCGGATTTTCTGCTGGCGTTGTGCCGCACACTGCAAGCCCACATTCCCGGCCTGCACGTTTCGGCCTGGACAATCGAAGCCGGGGACGATGCCGTTTATCCCTCGCCCATTCCCGCGGCGGAATCCATTGAACATAACAACGCCGCGGAGCATCAAAAGCCCAGCCGCCATTTGCTGCAACAGGCGTTGTGCGCGCAGGGCGATGAATGCGCGGTAAGCGTTTGGCATGCCGGCGAGCGGGAAGGCGTCCCGCCCGGGCGGGAGTCGCTGATTTTTTCCGGCGCGCAATGGGCCATGTGCATCGCCATCGCGCTGGCCGAGCGTGAGAATTTTGCATTGTATGCCACCGGCGCGCATGCGCTGCCCGGCGACCAGATCAACGAAGTGCAGCGCCTTTTTGCCGCGCTCGGCGCGATTGCCAAGCAGCATCTGCTCGCCGCGCGTGCGCGCGAGCGCCTCGGCCAGATCGGCCAATTTTTTTCCCCGGCCTTGCGCAAAATTTTATTTGAGGATCTCGTCCGCGCCGATCAAGCCCTGCAGCCGGTTGAAGAAGAAGCCGTGGTTTGCTTTTTCGATCTGCGCGGCTCCTCGCTGTTGGCGGAAGGCCGCGACGTTTACGCCGGCCAAAACGCGGCGCGGCAGCACTTTGCCTTGCTGGAAAGCATCCTGGGCAATGCCGCCAACGTGATCTTCGAAACCGGCGGCATCGTCATCGATTTTCAGGGCGACGGCATCCTGGCGTGCTGGGGCGTTCCGCCCGGCCGGGAAGGCGCGCCCGAGCATCCGGTTGAGCAAGCCTTGCTGGCGGCGCGGCAAATCGTCGAACTGATGGCGGAATACGATTGGCCGGCAATCGTTACCGAAAGCGGCGCAGCGCAACGCTGCGGCGCCGGCATCACCTGCGGCAAAGTACTCGCGGGATTGTTCACAGCTCAGGGCCAAAATCATACGCGCCTCTCGAAATATGCCGTGATTGGCCGGGCCGTAAATCAAGCCGCGCGCCTGGAAGCCCTGACGAAAAAGCTCGGCGTGCCGATTCTCGTTGACGGCAACGTGGCACGCCAGGCCGACAATAAAAAATTTTTATTGCGCCGCATTTGCAACTTGCAGCCCGCCGGCATGCACGAAGTTCTCGCTGTGCATGAGCTGGTTGTTTCCCCACAAGCCGGAGGAACCGGCATCGATGAGAACGGCATCGCGCTTTACGCCGCAGCCCTGGCGCATTTCGAGCATGGCGACTTTGCCGCCGCCGGGATGGCGCTGCGTGAAGCGCCGCAAGATGCTGTTGGCCGTTTTCTTGAGGCGCAGATTACGCAACAGTTTAAAGCGCGCCCATCTCCAACTTGGGATGGAGTGATAAATTTCTCGATATGATGGTGATTTTAAAAACACCTCATTTCGTTTGTGATGTCATTTTTTATTTTTGTGTTTTGCACTTTCGCAAAAAAAAACGGAATTTTTCAGCGGATACGGGGATGATTGTGAATTGACGCCCACTTTCCTCGCACTGCGCCGACAGGCACAGGATGTTCATTTTTTCAAGAAAAGTGAAAACCAAACCCTCCAGCAAATGAACCCTTGTTGCGACTCCGGCGTCAGATAGCATGCAAGGGCTGATGAAAGTGCTGGCGGTATCCGCAACTTTACAGCCATTTCAAAGGGTGGGCGCTATGCCAAGACCAAAGAGTTTCCGCTCGTTCGCCGAGGCTGTGCAATTTTGGGTTGATGAAAAAAATTTGATTTGACCTCCGCGGCACGCGAATTAGGAGTTTCGCTGGCGGAATTGCACAATATTTTGAAAAAGCGCCAATTGCCGAAGCGCGAAACTCTTTTTCACATTGCTAAAGGCATCGGTATCTCCAATACGCATGCCTACATCCTGGCGGAATTAAGTCGACCGGACACGCCCGACAGAATTATTGAACTCCTCAATTTTTATTATGAGAAAACCATTGAAGCGCCGAATTTGAATGTTGAAGAAGTGATCAAAGAGCTTTATCCTCAACTCGACCCGTCCCGCCCAGTTCTCGAGCTTGATGGGAAAATTTTGAAAAAGACCCTGATGATGCTGATTCGCCTCAGGTGGGCAACGGAATACTGGAATATCGCGCAAGGCGTGATTAGCAGTCTGTTGGCGATGCGGGATGAGCATATATTACGATGGTCGATCATGGGACAGGAAGAGTATCTCGGCGCACCCAAAGATTTTGCAAAGATCATGCGGCAATTCGATCGCAACGGCAAGAAGGGCGTCAAGATTGCCTATCTGGACCGCAAGGAATCGCCCCGCGGCTACGTGATGAGCGCCATCAGCTTTCCGCGCGGCCATGGCGCGTTCGAGCCGGGCACAGCCACAACCTATGGTTTTGAGATGGGAATGGTTATTCGCGGCGAAGGCGTGTTTCTGTCGAAGGGCTTGCGAAAAGACGAAGCCTTTTCTGCGCAACCGTTTAAAGAGATGATGACCATCGTTTTTTCCCGCCTGCGCTCGCATTGTATTTTTGTGACCAGCGACAAGCTGGAATTGCTCAACATCCAGATTCCATTTCCCTCCGGCCATTCCGCCAAACTGCCTGTGTCCTTTCGGTTGTCGCGCGACAATGCTCGCATCCTCTACAATGTTCCAACCATGCTGCACACCGAAGGCCGAAACGGCCGGGATCGCGTCACCGAATTCCGTGCGCAAGGCGCGCGCCTGCCGGAGGATTTGGAAAAGCTGGTGCTGTCGCTTGGCCTTGCGGCATAATAGTGAACATGCCGCCGTATCACTCGACTGGCAGGGCGTCACATCAAAGAACGGTTACGGAGAAAAACTATCATGCCTCGCAAACGAATGTGAGTCAATCCTTTTTTTAGTTGAAATTTTTGATGGCTCCTGCTCGCCCCACCGCCCGCCCGCGGGCGGTGGGGCTATGGCGCAAGTTTTAAATCGCGCTGCAACGCTTTTTGCAACTGCGCCAGGTG
>SZPB01000246.1 GCA_030263535.1 Cytophagia bacterium CHB2 | reverse complement strand
AGGCCTTGTACCGCAAAGGCTTCGTTCAGCTCGATCACGTCGATCTGATCGAGCGTGAGGCCCGCCAGCTTCAACGCCTTTGGAATCGCATACACCGGCCCGATGCCCATTTCTTCGGGAAGACAACCTGCCGTAGCGTAAGATACGAATCTTGCCATCGGTGTCAGCCCAAGTTCCTTCGCCTTGTCAGCCGACATAACGACCGCGGCGGCCGCACCGTCCGACATCTGCGACGAATTCCCGGCAGTCACGGTGCCTTTTGCGTGGAAGACAGGCTTCAGCTTCGCAAAGCCTTCGGGCGTGGCGTCGAACCGAACGCCCTCGTCCTGCTCAAAAACAACAACCTTTCGCCGGACGCGGCCCTTTATTCGCAAAGCCTATCCCGAAGCGACGATCAAAGGCAAGAAGATTACCTTTCCGGCGCGCCAGCTCAAAACCGTGAATTACGATTTGGAGGCGACTTACCAGGGCATCTATGAAAAAATCGTCGCGGGCATCGAGAGCCTGAATCTGGCGCCGTACAATCTGGAATCGTACAAAAAAGCCGAGTCCGAGATCGACGAGTTCGAACAAGGCCGCGAGCAGGCGCTGGTGGGAATTTTCAAAAGCCGGTATCTGAAGCGATTCGAATCGAGCATTGAGGCGTTCCGCATCAGCGTGCGCCGGGCTTTGCAATTTCAAAAGACTTTTGAATCATACCTGCTCGGCGGCAAGCTGCTCAAGAGCAATGACTTTCAGAAAGCGCTGCGGTATTTTGCCAAGGAAGATGAGGAGGATGATGCCACGCCCACCTCGCTGGCGAAAGAGCTTGACGACGTGGAAGAGGTGAAGGAAATCTTGCAGCAGTTGCCGGCGATTGAGCCGAGCAGTTACGACCTGCGCCAATTGCATGAAGCGCTGCAGCACGACATCGAGGTGTTAGCCGAAATCTGGCACGAGATCAAAGACATCAAACCGGAAAACGATGCCAAGCTGGCGCGCCTCAAGAATCTGTTGGCAGCGGAGTTGAAGGGCGAGAAGGTGCTGCTGTTCACATATTATAAAGACACGGCGCGCTATCTCTATCGCGAGCTGGGCGGCGACAAGGGGAAACCGTTTCGGCAAACCATTGGCAATCCGGTTATTCGGCGCATGGATAGCGGGGCGAAAGCCGATGAGCGCACGCGCATCATTATGGAGTTCGCGCCCAAGGCCAATAACCATCCCGAGCTGATGGGCGCAGAAAAGGAAATCGATATTTTGATTTCTACCGATGTGCTTTCCGAAGGGCAGAATCTGCAGGATTGCGGGCATCTGGTGAATTACGATCTGCACTGGAATCCCACGCGCATGGTGCAGCGCGCCGGCCGCATCGATCGCATTGGGACGGATTTTAAAACCCTGTGGGTTTACAACATGTTTCCCGACGCCGGTTTGGAAAAGCTGCTCGGCCTGGTGGAAAGCTTGAGCCGGAAAATTGCCGACATCGATCGCGCCGGTTTTTTGGATGCCAGCGTGCTGGGTGAGGCCGTGCATCCGAGGAATTTCAATACGCTGCGCCGGATTCGCGAGGAAGATGCGGCCGTCATTGCCGAAGAAGAGCAGTTTATGGAGCTGATGAGCCATGAATTTCTGTTGCAGCAGTTGCGGAATTTGCTCAATTCCGGCGGCCGGGAAATGCTGGAACAGTTGCCCGATGGCATCCATTCCGGCTTATCGAAGCCAAATGCGAAGGGGATGTTTTTCTATTTCAAGGGCCGGGCCGAAGGTGAAAACGCGGAGCATCATTTCTGGAAATATTATGATCTGAAAACCGGCGAGATTCTCGACAACCGCTTTTTGGTCGCCAACCTCATTGCCTGCGACCGGGACACGCCGCGCGTCATCGGCGACTGCGAGGTGTTTGAGATTCAGGAAAAGATCATTCAAAACATTCTCGAAAATCAAGAAAGAATTCAAGCGCTCGAGGCCACCCCGAAAACGACGGATGCGATTCAACAAACGCTGGCGGCAACTCTGCAAGGTTATCTCAATTCGCCAAAAGTTAAACGCCAGCACCTTCTCGAGGCGATTAAATATTTGAATCAGCCGCTGCCCAATGTTCAAGTGAAAGAATTGAGAAAGCAATATAAGGCTTTTCAGGCATCTCAGAATGTCGTTTCTTTGTTGGAGAGCATTGCAGCCCTAAAAGAAATGTTTGACTCGAAAGAAATGCCGCGCCCGATTGCTTCGCCTAGAATTCTTCGGCGAGAAAGCCTGCAATTGATCTGTTTTGATTACCTTTGTGGGTGAACTTATGAAAAGTTACAATTCCGGCACGAGCACCTATTCCACGCTTTACTTGCGAGGTTAAAATGCCTATCTTGCGCCGCAAGGCAATTGAGTCACGGCCGCCAGCAGGCCCGTTGCAGGAATCGACAAACCGTCAGGGCGCCTGATTTGATGATGGTTCATATCTATCGCCTGCAATTTTCACACGGACAAAGCGGCCGGACGGCGTTTTGTCACATTTCACCTTGACGCAAGATCACCTAACGAGGCCATTATGATGACACGCATTTGGGGCATGGCTCTGTTCATGCTCGGCTTGCTCGTGGTTGCCGAAGGTTCGTTTCAAATTCTGCAAAAAAACACCGGATTCACGCGCTGGCTTTACATTGGCCTCGGCCTGGTGCTGGTGGTGCGCGGCATTATGGTGAGTTGGCCTTCCAGAAAAAAATCATCGGATGACGAGCCGTAACGATTTTTTGCGCCGGCCTTTCCGCTTAAGCCATTGATTTGCATGGCAGTTCGCCCGCCAAATTTTGTCTGCGCTCAAGCTGCCGCACTTGCCCGCTTTGTTGGTACTATCACCTTATAAATTTCTCCATCATCAGGACGAGGCATGGCGGCTTTCGTGCAAAACAGCGATTGGCTAGAGATTGTTGGGAGCCTCTTCCCCGAAGCCGGCTATACCGTGATTTTGGTGTTCGTGCTCTATCTCGCGCGCCAAGGCTGGAAAACACGGGAAGACTGGCAGATCGGGCCGCCGTGGAGTCCGTTCACCCAATACCTCAAAAAATTCTACCAGGAATACGGGCACATCCAGAAACACGGTTACGGCCAGCAAGTTTCCTTCTATATTCTCAAAGCCTACCCCGCCACGGCAAAACGCCTGGACGAGCACGAAGCGCATGATCTGGAAAGCATCATGCACTTGGCAGCTCTGGAAAAACGTTCGCTTCTCATTACGGGCGCGGCCAGCTCCGGAAAATCCACCTTCCTGCAAGCATTGGCGCTGCGCGCCAGCACGCCGGAAGCGCACCGCAAATTGGGTTTCAAAAAAGCGCGTCTCCCGATTTATCTGCCGCTCAAGCACATCGACACCTCGTTGCCGTTTTATAAGGCGCTGCGCCGGGCGTTGCGCGGCTCGGGCTATCACCTGAAGAAAATCTATCTGCAACGCGCCTTGCTCAGCGGGCGCGCATTGTTGTTATTCGACGGCCTGGACGAGATTCCCGAGGGCGAGCAGCGCGAACAAATGTGCCGCTGGCTCGACAGCGTTGTCGCAATCGCGGGCAAATCCCTGCCGGTGATCATTGCCTGCAAAGCCGAGGCCCTGCTGCAAAGCGTTCGCTTCGAGTTTTCTTATTACACCGTGGCGCTGCGCAATTATGCGCTGCTGCAATACCGCTCGTTGCGCGCCGTTTCCGAAACGCGCATGCCGCAGGTTTATGTCAATCCGGCGGAGCAGGAATCCGAATATCTCATGCTCTCCCCGCCCGGCCTGCCGTTGATGTTGAAGGGCGCGAAAAAGCCCGCGCCGCTGTATTTTTATCATCTCGCCAAATATCCGGTGACCAACAAACTTTATCGCGTGTTTGTGCAGGCGACGCAACATCGCGCGCCGAGCCTGTGGAGTCTGCCGGATTTTTCCGCCGATGATTTGCCGGTGGTAGGTGTGGATTGGGAGGATGCCGAGGCGTATTGCAAGTGGCTTACTGCCATCACCCAAAAAGTCACTTCCACCAATGCTCAGGGCAATTTTGTGTTTCGTTTGCCCACCGAAGAAGAATGGGAATGGGCGGCAGGCAACGGCGAGCGCTCGTATCCCTGGGGCTTTGAATCGCCGCGGCCGGAACATGCGAATTTTGCGGACGATCTCTGCCGCCTGCGCGCCGTTACCGCGCATGCTGCCGGCGCAACGCCGTTGGGCATTATGGATATGGGCGGCAATGTATGGGAATGGACTTCCACCAAAGAAAGCGATAAACCCGAAAAACGCGTGGTACGCGGCGGCGCGGCTTTTAATGATGTTTCGGCGCTGCTCTGCACCGCGCGCGATGCGCATGTCAAGCAACTCGCGCGCTTCATTGGTTTTCGCGTCGCACGCCTGCCGCAAGATTGACCCCACAGATTCTCTCATCTCATCATAAGTTTTGATATTCAAACGCGGTACTGTTCAGCCACGGCTTGGCCGTGGCTTGACCACTGTAGAGGCCACGGCCAAGCCGTGGCCGAACAGAGCAAAGTTGCCGATTTTGATTGTCAAAATTCATAAGGCGCGGCGCGTTCGCCGATTGGCTTCATAAAATTCCCTCCAGCTTCGAGCAACAATACCTACTCCTTCGCCGTAATTCAGGCGCAGCGTGAATAAATCGTTATCAACAAAAAAATGCTGCGGCTTCGCGCTTGACTCTGGCAATTTCTCCGTCTATATTTGCGCGCTCGTTTAAACATGAAGGTGATGGCGATGGCGCTTTGGGATCTATTCAAAAACAACAATCATACTGAAGATTTCGACCCGATCCGCGATTTGACGCTGGCCAAGCTGCGGCCCGGTTATCTCGTCGATTATGACGCCCAAACCTGGCGCGTGAAAAGCTACTGCCGCTATGATTTCGGCGAAGGCTACACCTCGGAAGAATGGGAGCTTGATTCCGGCAGCGAGACCCGTTACCTTGAACACGCGCAGGAAGAGGGCGAAACGCAATGGTCGTGGTCAAAACGATTGCCGCTGGGCGAGATCGATGGCAATTTGCGGCAATACATTATCCAGCACGATGATCCGCCGGATGAGCTGACCTGGGATAACCAGATCTATTATCTCGATGAATCCGGTCCGGGTTACATGTATGAAAACGGCCAGGGCCCGGCGCAAGAATTCATTTACTGGGAATTTATCACAGAGATCAATGAATCCATTTTGACCATCGAGCAATGGGGCGAAAGGGAATTCGAAGCCTGGTTAAGCGTGCCGGTGCAAGAATATGAATTCACCAGCATTCTGCCGGGCGAGAGCGGCGCGGTGGAATGATTAAAATGTGTTTGATGATCGCCTGTACCTTTTGTCATTAAGTACGCGCGAACATGCTTACCGAAAGGATTTAGTTTGCAACGCTTCTTTTCAATAACCCTGCTGGCCGCCGCTGTTGTCTCCTGCAGTTCTACCTCCCAACTCGACCGCCTGGCGCGCGATCTCGAGCGCTATCCGGAATACTCCATCATTCTCGAAGACATGAAGGAAGAAGGTAATTTCTTCGATGATTATTATCATCGCTACAAACTCATTCGCGCCGAACGCAACGGCGCGCCGGACAGCCTGATCTACAAAAGCGAATTGACGGACTGGCTGCGCGTAGATCAGCGCGAGTATGAAAAATATGATCAATACCTGGGCATGGTCATCGCCTCCAAAACGCTCGAGAACGAGCAGAGTTTTGCCCAACATCCGCCCGGGTATCAATATGTCGGCGACCCGCGTTACGGCGCCTGGCGCACCGACGAGAGCGGCAATTCGTTTTGGGAATTCTACGGCAAGTATGCGCTGATGAGCAGCCTGTTCGGCATGATGACGCGGCCGGTTTATCAAAATGATTGGGAAGGTTACCGCGACTCGCGCACGCGCGGCCGGCCGTATTTCGGTCGCAATCGCGAATTCGGCACCAACGGCACGCAAACCAAGGAAACGCACAAGAACTTCTTCGAACGCCGGCTGGAGCGTGACCGTTTGGCGAAAGAACGTTTTTCACAAAAAGTGCAAAACCGCGTGCGGCGCAGCAACATGAGCAAAGTGCGCAGCCGCAGCAGCCGCGGCTTTGGAAAATAAGACACGGAACACCTCATGTCACTCGATCAATTCGTCTCCGGACTGATTTATCTCGGCTCCGCGTTTGTGCTGTTTTTTCTTGGCAAATGGGCTTACAGCGCGCTGCACCGCAATTACGCACTTAATGAGGAGTTGCTGGAGCGCGACAACTTCGCGCTGGCGCTGGTGATGATCGGGTATCATCTCGGCCTGGTCTTTGCCATCGGCGGCGTGCTGGCCGGCGTTTCGGTAAGTTTAATCGATGATCTCATCGACATTTTTTTGTATGGCGCGGCCTCCATCGTGTTGTTGAACCTCTCCGGCCTCATTACCGACAAGTTTATTCTGCCGGCGTTCGACGATGAAAAAGAGATCATCCAAGATCGCAATGCCGGCACCGGCGCCATCGTCGCCGCCAATCACATCGCCACGGGCTTGATTATCGCCGGCGCGATTTCCGGGCGCGGCAGCTTGCTTACCGCGGCTCTTTCCTGGATTCTCGGCCAGCTTGCCCTGGTGATTGCGAGCCGCGTTTACAGTAAATTGCTGCCATATGACGTACATGCCAATCTCGAAAAAGACAACGTTGCGGTTGGCGTGGCATTCGCCGGTATGCAAATCGCCGTGGGCAATCTCGTGCGCGTCAGCATCGCCGGCGATTTCATTTCGTGGAGTGATTATTTCATCAAATTCGGCAGCTTTCTCGCGTTCGGCTTGATCCTGCTGCCTCTCATTCGCATCATCACGGATCGTGTGTTGCTGCCCGGCAAGCGTCTGACCGCGGAATTGGTGAATCAGGCCGCGCCCAACGTCGGGGCCGGCGCGATCGAGGCGTTTTCTTACATTGCGGCCTCGTTGCTGTTAAGTTGGGTGGTTTGAAAAAATCAAATCAACATGATTGTCGATCACAACGCTGCGGCAAATCTTTCTGAAGGCCGTATTAGCAAACCTGCGCTGCTGCGCCGCAGTTTTCTGCTCAAGGCCTGCATTTTCGCCACCGGTTTCTCCGGCATTGTTGCGGAATATGCTATGGCCACACTCGCGAGCTACTTGCTGGGAAATTCGGTACGGCAATGGACGCTGACGATTTCAATCATGCTCTTTGCCATGGGACTCGGCAGCCGCATCAGCAAACACCTCCGCGTGCATTTGCTCGATGCCTTTCTCGTGGTGGAATTGGCGCTTTCGGTGTTATGTGCGGTGAGCGCGTTGCTCGCGTACATGCTGTCCGCGTATGTGCAAGATATTACCACGATCATCTATCTGACCTCCGCCGTAATCGGCGTGCTGATTGGATTGGAGATCCCGTTAGTCACTCGGCTCAACGATTATTTCGAAGAGTTGCGCGTGAATATCAGCACGGTGATGGAGAAGGACTATTACGGCGCATTGCTCGGCGGGTTGTTGTTTGCCTTCGTGGCCTTGCCCTATTGGGGCTTGACCTACACCCCCATCGTCGTGGGCGCGGTGAATTTCATCGTGGCCGCAGCGTTATTCTGGAATTACCGCAGCTTGCTGCAATACCGGAAGAAGCTGGCAATCGCCTTTGCTGTAGTTCCAATTGTTCTCGGCAGTCTGGCGCTCACGGCAAAGCCCATTGTGCTTTTTGGCGAGCAGCAAAAATATCGCGATCGCGTCATCTACCAAGAGCAGACGCCTTATCAAAAAATAGTGCTCACGCAGTGGCGTGACCATTTTTGGCTCTACTTGGACGGCAACGAGCAATTCAGCAGCTATGACGAGGAACGATATCACGAGCCGCTGGTGCATCCGGCCATGCGTCTGGGTCCGGCGGCAAAAACGGTTTTGATTCTGGGCGGCGGCGATGGGTTGGCCGCGCGCGAAGTCTTGAAGTATTCCGAAGTCCGGCAAGTGACGCTGGTGGACATCGATCCGGCCATCACCCGCCTGGCGCAAACGCATGATCTCTTTCTCCGCCTCAATCGCGGCGCCTTGCAGGATGGCCGCGTGCATCTCGTGCATCAGGATGCCTATCGTTTTTTGCAGGAAGATGGCCAACTCTACGATGTCATCATTATCGATTTGCCTGATCCCAAAACCGTCGAGGTGGCGCGTCTTTACACGCTGGAGTTTTATCAGCTCGCTGCCCGCCACTTGGCCGCCGGCGGGAGATTGGTGACGCAAGCGACCAGCCCGTTCTTTTCCAAACAAGCTTTTCTCTCCATACTAAAAACCATGCGCGCCACCGGTTTGCCGGCAATCGCTTATCACAATCATATTCCGACGATGGGCGAGTGGGGCTGGGTGTTGGGCGTCAAGGCGCCCTCGCTGCCCGAGCACAAATTGAAAGAAGCGCTGCTGCGCCAGAGCTTCGAGGAACTGCCGACCCGTTTTCTGAATGCCGAAGCCATGGCACATATGCTGAATTTTGGCAAAGGCGTATTCGATGGCATTGACGAAATTGCCGTGACGAACGAGCTTGATTTAGCGGTTTATCATTATTATCGTCAGGGTGAGTGGGATATTTACTGATTTTTGTGAATCGACTGCTGAGGAGTAGCGTCAAACAAAAAAGCCGTTTCTCAACCGCGAATGACTGCGCGCAACGCGCATTGACGGCGATTAGCGTTTATTCGCGTCGATTCGTGGTTAAATGAGTTGAATGATTCATTTAAATGGTGTTCTCAAATTTTGATCAGATGCTCTAAAGTATCAATACCGATTTTCACACAAGTTCAAAATCGACGATCTTCGAGCAGCGTTGTAAATCTCGCCCACAAAATTGAAGTCCCACAACAAAGCAAAAGCCTTTTCCGTGTGATTTCATTTCCGTGGCCGAGACACCATCAGAATTTTATTCGAAATTTGAAAAGTTAATCGCTTATTTACCGTGACGTTATTATCTCGACTGGCTAGACTCTTTCGCGCCAATCTGTACGGCAGCTACTCAGATCGGCCGGCGAGCGCCGAACGTGAGTTCTGGCAGGAAGCGGCAGCCGGGGCACAAGCTGCGCAGGCGAATCCGCCCGGCTACGATCCCGTGCTGGCACGGTATTACGCCAATTTGGAATTGCCCTATGGCGCCGATCTCGTGAAGGTGCGCCAGGCGTGGAAAAATTTGTTGCGCAAATATCACCCCGACTTGCATTCGCATGATCCCGAAAAGCGCCGCGTCGCAACGGAATTGACGCAAGGTTTGAATCGTGCTTATGAGGAGTTGGAGAAAAGATTGACCCCACACTAATTTCAACCGAGGAGGCTTTATGTCTGCAAACTTGGATTTGATCAAGAGTTATGTATTCGACCTTGATTTGAAGATCGTCAAGGAAGATCGCGCCAACGAAGTGATCATTGTCGAAGATGAGGAGGAAGGGATTAAAAATTTGGTGATTGATTGCGAGCCGCCCATGGTGATTCTGGAGCAATTGATTATGCCGGCGCCCAAAAAAACCGGCGAGTTATACAAACGATTATTGCAAATGAACAACACCCTGGTGCACGGCGCGTTTGCGCTTGATGAGGAAGGCAAAAACGTCTTTTTTCGGGACACGCTGGAATTGGAAAATCTCGATCGCAACGAATTGGAAGCCTCGATTCGCGCGCTGTCTCTCGCGCTGGCCGAATACGGCAACGAGTTGCTGGAGCTGGCCAAGTAATCTTTGAGAAGGGCTTTTCTTATAGCGGTTTTTAATTGAATGGACAGGTTTGTAGCCCCCGCCCCTCGTGGGCGGCTGTCGAAGCCACTAAACTCACAGTTGCGACAGTGCCCCACAAGGGGGCAAGACTACGACTCCTGCACACGCATTTGAAAGATGCTATA
>SZPB01000245.1 GCA_030263535.1 Cytophagia bacterium CHB2 | reverse complement strand
GGGCGATGAAACTTCGTTTTGTGTTATTTGCACCGGATACACGCCAACCGTCAGCGGTGTCGCCGCATTGTTAGGTTGCGCATACAGAACGCCGGGCCCGGCCACGAGCAGAACGGCTACAACTCTGCCGAAATGCCCGCGATAAAATCGTCTCAGTGCATCAATTTGGCGCATGAGTTCCCTTCTTGAAATTGCCGGACGTTTTGGGCGCGACGATTTGTCGGATGTTGCGGAATCGTCATCAAAAGCAACGTGACTTAGCTCCCAAATATTCAGCTTTAAACATACCAACATCGCGCTGAAATGCGGTTAGCCGGGCAGCATGCGCCTTGTTTGTGAATGAGACATGCTGCCACAATCGTCAAATTTCACGCCAGTTCACCTGATAAAAAGCGGTGAAATCATTTGGGCATTCTCCAGACTAGTCGTCAAGCCTGGCAACGAACTTCAGTAAATTGGGGTTGCAAACGACGGCGGGATGTGATAGATTGGCGCGTGTGATCGCGTTTCAAACGCTTTGGGTTTGGGAGCTTTTCATCGGGGATACCTCATGGCCAAACGCCCGGTCTTTTTCCTCGCGCTTGCCTTCTGCTTGGGGATTTTTACGCAACACGGCTGCCCTTTCTCCCCCGTTTTTTTGATTTCTGCTTTCGTGCTCTTTTTGTTCGCGGCTGTTCTAATCATGCTTGCCGGCAGCAGAGAATTCTCTTCCCTTTTAAACTCGGTTTTATTACTCATCGCATGCTTGTTTTCCGGTATGCTGCGCATGTATCTCGAAAAAATTCCAGCGCGCGGCGACCTCTCTGCATGGGCACAGGATAACCGAGAAATTTTGCTGTTAGGAGAAGTAAAAACCGCGGCAGAAACGCGCCGCAACTCCCGCCGATTTCTTTGCGAGGCCCGCGCCCTCAACGCCGGCGCCGGCTGGCAGCCCGCGCAAGGCAATCTTCTCATTTATTTCAAAGCGCAGGATACGATTATCGTTTCCGAAGAGATAATGCTGCGCGGCCGGCTCACATTGCCCGACTCGGGCCGGAACCCGGCCGCCTTCGATTATCGCGCATACTTGCAGGCCCAAGGCATTGGAACAATTCTCTACAGCTCCGATTCGTTGCTGTGGCGCGCCGGAGAAACGCCGTTTTTTTCCTTCCCGGCGCTGATCGCCCGCGCACAATTATGGACCGAGTCGCAACTGGCGCGTTTCGCCAGCGGGCAAGAGCTTGCCATGCTAAAAGGCTTGCTCATCGGACAACGCCTCGATATTTCCTCAGACGTCATTGAAAGCTTCTCGCGCACCGGTTTGATTCACATTCTTTCCGTTTCGGGCTTGCACGTCGGTTT
Source organism: Cytophagia bacterium CHB2 (assembly GCA_030263535.1). Lineage (NCBI taxonomy): Bacteria > Pseudomonadati > Bacteroidota > Cytophagia > Cytophagia bacterium CHB2. The sequence continues at coordinate 12,714 of SZPB01000245.1, read as the reverse complement.
TATCGCGCTGATGTTGATTATGCTTGTCGAGCTTTGCCGCGTGCCGCCGCGCGGGCAATGGCCGATCATCATTGGCGGCTTGATATTTTATGCCTGCTTAACCGGCTTGCAACCGCCGATTGTGCGCGCCACCATCATGGCCGCCGTGTTATTGCTGGGGCGTGCGCGCGAGTTGAGCACCAACATTTATAACAATCTCGGCCTGGCCGCGCTGATTATTCTGCTCTGGCAGCCGTTGCAGCTTTTTCAAATCAGCTTTCAATTATCGTTTGCTGCCATGTTCGGCATTGCTTATCTCTATCGGCCGTTGCTTTTTGCTTTTGGGCGACTAGTTCAATGGCGTTGGCTGTTGGTGCGCTGGGCGCTGGCGCTGCTCGCCGTGTCAATTGCTGCGCAACTCGCGACTTTGCCGTTTACGGTCACCTCGTTTGGCCGTGTGCCGTTTGCCTCGCTCTGGGGAAATCTCCTCGTCATTCCCGCCTGCTTCGTCATTGTGGCGACAGCCGCAATCGCGTGTTTCTGCGCGCCGCTTTCCGGTTTCGTTTCCTCAGCGTTTGGGGCCGTGGCAGAATTGCTAACCTCCGGCATGATCGCATTCACGAAATGGCTGGCAACTATTCCTCTCGCGAGCTTTGCCAGCGGTTCTGCGCCGCCGTTGCTGTTGCTGGCTTACCTTCTCGGGCTGGCGACAGTCGTGGAATGGCGGCGGCGCATCCGGCGCCTTTTGTTGCCGGCAACGCTGCTCACGCTCAATTTTTATATTTGGCCTGTTGCGCTCAGCGTTGAACCCAAACTTCGCCTGACGTTTTTCGATGTCGGCCAGGGCGATGCCGCGCTGCTGGAATTTCCCGGCGGCAAGCAAATGCTGATTGATGCCGGCCCGCGCGATGATTCGTTTGATGCCGGCGAGCGGATCTTGTTGCCCTATTTGCGCGTGCGCGGCATCTCCCGTCTCGCCGCCGTGATTGTTTCGCATCCGCATGCCGATCATCTCGGCGGCTTGCCCGCATTAGCGCAGGCAATCGCGATTGATTCCGTTTATTTTTGCGGCGTTGAAATCGATTCTGAGCTGGAGCAGTTTTGCGAGCGTTTGCTGGATAGTTTGAATGTGCCGCGGCGTGTGTTGCGCGCCGGCGAGCGCTTGTGCGGCTTTGACCCGGCCCAAATTATGGCGCTTCGCTCCGGCAATATTGATCAGCCTGAGCCGAATGTCAACGATGCCTCCCTCGTCATTAAAATCCTCTTTGGAAAAACCAGCGTACTTTTCCCCGGAGATGCCGAGAGCTGGGGAGAGTATCAAATGCTCAAACATGCGCACGCGCTCGATAGCGATCTTCTCAAAGTCGGCCATCACGGCAGCCGCACCTCGAGCCTTCCCGCTTTTCTCGCCGCGGTGACGCCGGACTGGGCGGTTGCCTCCGCCGGACGGCGCAACAAATTCGGCCACCCGGATTCTTTGATTGTGGCGAGGTATGATTCCCTTCACATTCCCTTGCTGCGTACCGACCTGAGCGGCGCAATTGTGTTCGAGAGCGACGGCACAAAACTGCAACGCGTGCGCTGATTCCGTTGCTCCTCTTGCCTGGAACGCCTGGCAAAATTTCCGCAGAATGGCGTGCTTGCTGTTAGAACTCTCTTAAAATATTCCATCGCCCGCGAAGTTTGTGCGGACGGCAGCCAAAGTGTTGGCGTTGTGCGCTGCCACGCACGCCATTTTGGATATCACCATTTGCCACGGTTGCTATGGACAAAATACCTCAAATTCCTCCCGCGCCCGGTGACAGGTTTGCCTTGATCATCGGCATTAACACTTACCGTGACCCCGCCATCGCTCCGCTGCGCTTTGCGCGCAATGACGCTGTTGCCATGCAGGAATTTCTAACCGATCCGCGCTTCGGGAAATTCAAACCGGAGAATGTTCATCTTTTGCTGGATGACGAGGCGACAGCCGGCGACATCCGCTCCCAAGTGATTTATTGGCTGGGCGCGCAGGTCAGCGAACACGATGAAGTCTGGATTTATTTTGCCGGACGAGGGGCCACGAGCACCGGCTTCCCGCGGCTGCAATACCTGGCAACCTGTGACACGGTGCAAAGCGATATCGCCGGCACGGCCATCGCCAGCACGGAGCTTGATGAATGGCTGCACGTGTTGGCGGCGCAGCGCGTTTTGATTTTTTTGGATTGCGGCTTCAATGCCGACGGAGAGGGCAGAACCCTGGCGTTGCATGACGCCGCCGCGACATATGATGAGAACTTCTTAGCCCCGCTGGCGAGCGACAACAAGCGCCATCTGATTGCGGCTGCCATACCCAATCAAATTTGTTGGGAAGATGAAGAGGTTGAACACGGCTTGTTTTCCTATTTGCTGCTGCGCAAACTCCTCAGCGAGTTGATGACCAACGAACACCCGGCACTGACCTTCGATGAGTTGTACCAACATCTTGCCATTGAAACGCCGCGGCGCTCGGAATCTTTTGGCATCGTGCAAAACCCGCTCCGGCTGGGCGGCAGCGGCAGTTTTGCCTTGTTGGCGCCGCCCCTCGCCGCCGCGACCGGCGCACCGGTAATCGCAGAAAACGCGCTGAAACAGGTTGAGGCTTTGTTTCTGCTGGCGCAGCAGGAAGCGCGCGCCGATCGTCTGGAGAAAGCCCGCGATTTGTTGCAAGGCGTTTTGCAAATCGATCCCGGAAATCAAAAGGCACAGCGCGGTTTGAAAATCGTTCTCAACAAATTCGAGCGCGTCGGGCGCGAGCAAAAAATCAACGAAGCTTTCACGCGCGCGCGCCGTTTTATTGACGAGCATAATCCTCGCGCAGCGCTGGAAACCTACCGCCATATTTTACAGCTCGATCCTGCCAGCAAATCGGCTTGAAGCGCTGCTGGCGAAAGAGCAGCCTGCCGAAGCCTCGCCGCTGGAACCGGCGCCGCTCGAGCCGGCGAAGCCCGCCCGTCACACGAAACCCTACGATCGTTACATTTGGCCTTTTATCGGGTGGTGGATCTTACTCTGGTGTTGTTGGAAGGCGTTTGCCCATCTCGTGGATCCGGATTCATCTTCATCTTTTATGCAGCACGTTTTCGTCGATGCCTTTTGGGGCGCAGTCATTGGTTTCGTTCACGGCAGCTTGAACTATGCCGTCATCAAAACCGTGAAGATGATTCGCCGCCGGCGGCTGTTGCACAAAGCCTGAGACGGGCGCAGACGGTGGGAGGCGGCTTTACTTCTCCTCGTGCATTTGTTTTAACAAGGCGATCTCCCGGTCCAGGCGTTTTTGGCGGCGGTTGATCGAATAAAGATAGCCCACGATCAACAGCCAAACGACCACGTATCCGGCGAAGAGAAAATTCATGTTCTTGTTGGGATTCGGCGTTTGCAACAGCATCAGCATCCCGTGCCACAAGCTTACCATCATCAGAATCATATCGGATCATGCTCCCAATGTTTTGTGTTGAGTTGAAGCCTCATTCGCCGGCATAGGCGAATTCCTGCTTCATTGCTTTCACCGCAAGCTGGCTGCGCTCCAGGCGCAAACGCAGCACGAGTAAAAAAAAGAACAGTAGAGTAAACGTTACGATACTAAAAATGAAAGCGTAGCGCATGGTCGGCTCCAGGCCGGAATCCGAACCGCCGAAAATCACGGGTTGCGGATGCAGCGTGCGCCACAAGCGATTGGCCAGGTAAACGATGGGGACATCGACAAAACCGACGATGGCAAACACCGCCGCGAAACGCGCGCCGCGCTGCTCGTCGCCCGTATACACGCGCAGCATCATATAACCGACATAAATAAACCAGAGAATCAGCGTCGTGGTCAAGCGCGGATCCCAAGACCACCAGGTATTCCACACCGGCCGCGCCCAAATCGGGCCGGTAATCAGCACAATCGTGGTAAACAAAACTCCGACTTCCGCGGCGCAAAAAGCCACGCGATCATCCCAAATGCGGTGCTTGGCGAGATAGCGAATACTGTAAATAAAAGTCACCGGAAAGGCGATGACCAGCGCGGTAATTGCCGAGGGCGCATGAAAATAAAATATGCGCTGCACAATGCCCATGCTCGCTTCCGTCGGAACGAGAAGGAATATATTATACAAGTTGATGAGCATCATCACCGCAGTGATTCCCCCCAGAATTGCGCCCCAGCGTTGCAACTTTTCAGCAGCAGGCATGATTGACACCTCTTTGTTGAATCCTAACAAACACCTGACAAATCCGTGCGCACGCGCGGGTTCATTCTTCCAACACGTATTCGAACGTCACAAAACATACCGTAATAAACACGACATCGAACAAAACCAAAATTTTGAGCCAATCGCCGAGATCGGACCACGAGCGCCCCGCCAGCGCGCCGGCGGTGGCATGCACCGCCGCGAGAATCACCGGAACTTGAATGGGAAAGAGCAGGATCGGCAGCATGATCTCGCGCGTGCGCGTATTCACAGACATGGCGCTGAACAACGTGCCAACCGCGGCAAAACCGATGGTGCCGAGCAAAAAAATCACCGCAATCTTGCCGAGGCCGACGCTGATATCGACATTAAAAAAAATCGCAAAGAGCACGAACGTCGGAATCTCGATGAGAAAGATGAAGATAATATTGCCGCAGGCTTTCGCGAGAAAAAGAATGCCGCGATCGAGCGGGGCCACCATCAAACCGTGCAAGCTGCCGCGCTCGACTTCGTGAATCATCGAGCGATGCAGCCCCAGCACGCTGGCAAACGTAAACGCAACCCAGAGCAACCCCGGACCGGCTTCGCGCGTCGCGGTACTGCCCGTTTCAAACGTGAAGCTGAAAATCACGACCACGATGAGCGCGAACATCAGCATGGATGAAAGCAGCTCTTTCGTACGAAATTCCGACAGTAAATCCTTCCACAACAACGCCCACAACTTGGCGATGGCGTTCATCGTTCCCCCTTTGCCACCAGGTCGAAATAAAGCGCGGAGAATTGTTTTTCCTCGAGCGGCGCGGCGTCGCCCTGCCAGGCTAGTTTGCCATGCAAGAAAATCATGGCGCGATCGGCCATGGCCAGGCCCTGGCCGAGATCGTGCGTGACCAGCAAAATGGTGCGCCGCTCACCGCGCACGCGCTTGATCCAGTGCGTCAACATCGTGGCCGCGTGTTGATCGAGTCCGGTGTAAGGCTCGTCCAGAAACAGAATGCTGGGATCGTGCAACATGGCGCGGCCAATGGCGAGACGCTGCTGCATGCCGCGCGAAAAGCCGCGCACGCGATCAGCGCTGCGTTTTTCCAATCCCACGTCGGCGAGCACCGTGGCCACGCGCTTGCGCGCCTCGGGGACATCATAAAGCCGCGCAAAAAACAGGAGATTTTCGGAAGCGGAGAGATCGTCATATAAAAAGGTTTGATGGCCAATGACGCCCAGCTCGCGGCGGGCGGCCAGCGGGCGTTTGTGCAGCGGCTGGCCGTGAATCAAAATCTCGCCGCTGGTAGGCCGCGTGATTTCCGAGAGGATGCGCAACAGCGTGCTCTTACCCGCGCCATTCGGGCCGAAAATACTCACGCATTCGCCGGCCTCGACTTGCAGCGAAACGCCGCGCAGCGCATAGGAAGAGCCGTAATGTTTAACCAGGTTTTTGACCGCGAGGGCGGGAGAAGAATTGGGCGCGCCGGGAGCCGAGCTCATGCCAGACTCTCTCCGCAGGCCGTGCAGAACTTATCGCCGCCGCCGGCCGGTTCGCCGCAGTTGTGGCAAAATTTGCTGGCGGCTTTTTTACCCTTAGCCGGACGCACACCGAGGGTCAAGGCGTCGATCTTTTTCATGAGGCTGATGGCCTCACTTTTGTATTGCTCGCGCAGGGTGTTGTAATCCTCCTGCGAAAGCTTGCCCATGCGATAATCGAAATCGATATCGCGAATGGCGGCGTAAATTTCTTCTTTGCGCGCCTGCCAATCTTCCGCTTGATGATTGCTTTTGAAATTTGCCGCGCGCGCAGATTTTTGCCATAAGGGATAACCCACAAACAGCGCGGTCGCGATGACCAGCACGATGCCGATGAATTCAACCATAAAACACCACTTTCTTTTCGTGTTTTTATTTATTGGCCGGATTGCCGGAATTCTTGTTCGAAACGATCGCCATAACCGTCGGACTGGCCGGGCGCCGGCGCGTTCACGGACCGGGCTGCCGCCGGGCTGGTACGCCGCCACCGCAAAACGAGCCATGCAATAATTCCCACGCCGAACAACAGCGCCACAAACGGCCCGCCCCAAACCACCAAATTGAAACCCTCTTTGGTGGGCGCTGCCAAAATGCGTTCGCCATACTTGGCGACCATGGCCTGCAAAATTTCCGGCCGGCTTTTGCCGGCGCTGGAGAGTTGGATCACTTCCTGGCTGAGCGTGCGCGATTCGCTGCACACCATGCCGCCCAGGCAACCTTGCACCGTCATGCCGCAGCCGCAATAACACGCCAGCTCATTGCGAATCGCATTAAGTTCAGCGGGGGTATGGGTTGTGGCAGCGCTGTCGGGCGCAGCGGCGTAAACCGGCAATGTGAGCAACATTATTAAAATTGTCCAACGCATGGGCGAGCCATCCTCAATGTGGTTATTTTCAAAAATGAGTTTTATCCTAACCAAGAATTCGCAGACTAGCAAGCGAAATCTTCGCAATACGGCAGGCGGTCAGGGTTTTGCCTTTTTCACCCACTCGCCGCCCGGCAATTGAACCCATGCGCCCGGCTTGGCGTTTTCACGATTCACATTGGCAAAGGCCTTTTCCACCTCCGCCAAATCAGAGGATTCGATGCTGGGATTGATGTCGATGATGCGCTGCATGATGATTTGCCGGTCGCGATTTTCCTCGGCGACGATTTTCTCGACCAGACGCTGGCGCTCGGCGTCTGCCGCCAGTTTTTGCGGATCACGGATTTCGAGATAGCCGCGGGCATTCTCGCCCACCAAGCCCTCGCGCATGAATTCTTCCACATCATCTTTGTTGAATTCGCGATTTTGAATCGCATTCAGCACGGTGCGCTTTTCATCGGAAATCGTAATCTGGCTGTCGGGATTCGCGGCGCGCACCGAGGCCACCATCCACACGTCTTCCTTGACTTGATTGTAGGTGCCGAGAATTTGATTTTCGAGCGCGGTTTTTTCGCCGGTAAATTTCATCTCCGGCGTGTGAATCGAACAGGCGGAAACGCCGAGCGCCAGCCAGAAAACGAGAGGTTTTCCAGCGCGGCTGCGCCGCTCGCCTGCTCTCCAGCGGCAATTTTTTTTATTGATGAAATGCTGCATGACACGCACGTCTTTCACAAATTGTTGCGGTTGAATTTGCTGAAATGATAAGGCCTGCGCGGTTGCCAAGCAAGAGTTTTCGTTTGGAGGGGAGAGGCGAATTGGTTATTTTGCCTCTCCGAAAAGCATTGCCGGATTATTCATTATCCGCTGCCAGGGCTGGAATCAAAAGCATTTGCAGTTTTTGAAAAATTTTGCTAAAGAAGCGCTGCTGGCGCCGGGCCTGCGGCGCTGCAATCTTCATAGAGCAAGGAGTACATTCATGACGCTACAAGAAATTATTGCCGGGATTCACGCGCTCAAAGATGACCTGGAAAAATATGAACGCAAATACAGCGTTCTTTCGGAGACATTCCATACATACTGAAACAAAATTTCCATTCCATTGAGCTATTTTAAAGCATCTAAAGTTTCACAAATTTTCTGCACACAAGTATGGAAAATACCGCCCAAAAGCTTCCGGCAGAGATTGCTAGTATTGTCGAAAGGATCGTTGCGGCATTTGTTCCGGAGAAAATTATTCTTTTTGGCTCTCATGCCTATGGGAATGCCACACCGGACAGTGACGTGGACCTTCTGGTGATCATGGAAACAGATTTGCCGGCGGCGGAGAGAAACCGGAAGATTTCCCGGCTCTTGCGGCCCCGTCGCTTGCCCTTGGACATCGTAGTCAGAAATCCTCAGGAAATTCAAAGGTCGCTGCGCCGCGTCGATCCATTCGTTCACGAAATTATGGAAAAGGGGATCGTGCTTTATGCGCGAAGCGGCTGAAGTCAGGGAATGGCTCAAGAAAGCGGAAGATGATTTTGCCGGCGCCCTGCACCTATCCCGGCGCCGTAAAAAACCGTTGCCGGATTTGGTCTGTTTTCATTATTCAGTGCGATTTCGATACCCTGGAGAAGAAGCGACTGCGGAAGAAGCTCGGCTCGCTATCAAGGCGATCAAAAAGATTGCGGTCTTTATACGTGACCTGTTTCCGCGTGAGTTATTGCCATCTACTGAAACGTAATGGGGTTAATTTCATGCCAGAAAAACCTCGAATTTTCATCAGCTATTTTTCCAAAGACCAAAGCCTCGTTGAAAAATTCATTTTGCTCTAAAAGCAACCTGGGGCACGAGAGTCGCACTAATTTCTCTGCAAGAACCGACTGTTTGTACCTGAATTTCTGTCAGACCTGACTCACAACTGAACCACCGTCGACACAGGAACCCCAATGCCCGAAAGCAACAACAAATCCCAGATGCAAAAAGCGACATCTCAAGCCTGGGGACCCGACAATCCCCACCCGCTGGCGAAGATGAAGACCGAGCTGGTGTGGGAAGGCAAGTACGACGAGTACGGCAATCGCCGGCCGGTGAAAATAGCGGCATGAGAAATTTTGCCATGCAACCTCTCGGCATCCTCGAAACCGCCTTGTATGTAAGCAATATTGAACGCGCCGAGGCGTTTTATGCAACTGTGCTCGGTTTGCGGCGCATTAGCAAACAGCCGGAACGCCATGTGTTCTACTACTGCGGCGAGAGTGTGTTGTTGCTGTTTCGCGCCGAGGCTACGGCTATCAAGACATCTTCCGTGCCCACGCATGGCGCGCATGGCCCCGGGCATATGGCCTTTCGGGTCAGGGAAGAGGAAATGGAGGCGTGGCGTCAGCATTTGCAAAGCTGCGGCGTCGAAATCGAAACCGAAATCCGCTGGCCGGAGGGCGGATACTCGATCTACTTTCGCGATCCCGACGGCAATTCTTTGGAACTGGCCACCGCCAACGTCTGGCCGGCAGAATAACCTCAGGCAAACAACTGCGCCGGCGTTTTTTGCGCAGATTTTTAGCCTTGATCATGAATCACCCAATGCAGGATTAACTACAATCTAAAAGATGAACATGGGAGAAGATATGAGCAAAATTGTGGCGCTTGCGCCGGTGTTGCTGGTCAAAGATGTCGTGGCCGCGGCGAATTACTACCGCGATAAATTGGGATTCGCCTATGAGAGGTTTTGGGGTGAACCGGCGAACTTCTGCATGGTTCGCCGCGACGGGCATACGATCATGCTGAGCCAGGCGCCGGCACAACACAAAATAGTTCCGCATTGGCAAGTCGTCGACAAAATGTGGAACGTTTATTTGTGGGTCGATGACGTGGAAGCCATTTATCAGGAGTTTCTGCAGCGCGGCGCCCAAATCGATTATGGCTTGGGCATGAAGGATTACGGCGTGAAAGAATTCGGGGTGCAGGATTTGGATGACCACGACATTGGCTTCGGGCAAATTATGCGATAACTCCTGCGGCGTTCTTAAAGTCGAATAAAATTCCAAGGGCCGGCAATCCAACAATCTAACCGGCGCCTTTAATTATTCATCCTGATCGATATGCTGCTTCGCATGCTTGCCATCCTTTGCCTGACAGCAGGCGTTCTTTTTCACACGGCCTTTACGCCAACGGGGGGCTGTCAAACCTCTCAAAACATCTCGCCTCGGGGTGTGCTCATCGTCGAATTCGGAATTACGCAGGAAGGGCTGGCAACCTCTGCCTGGCGCGAGGCCATTCACGCGCGGCACCCGAAAGAGAGGCTTTCGAACATTGCTGTAACGCCGCAAAGATTAACGCCGGACGAAAGTCTCTGGGCTGATTTGATTCGACAGAAAGCCTTGACCTGGCCGGCGCTGATCGACTCGCTGCGCATGCCGTTCCCCGGCATCACGCCGCCGGACACCCTCATCATTTTGCTGGGCAATCAAGGAGGCGAAGATGCTTTCCTTTCTCCGGCGTTGAAGATTTGTTTCGATCTAAACAAGCTGTACCGCTACTACGGTCCGGCCTCGGATGAAAACAATCATGACAGAATTGACCGGTTCTTTGCACACGAATTGACGCATGTGCTGCACAAAGCCTGGCGCAAAAAGCGGGGATTGGAACTTGCTTCCCCGTTTGAATATGCGTTGTGGGAATGCCTCACGGAAGGCCTGGGCAACTATCGCTCGCTTTCCGGCAAATGGCTGCGCGGAAAAGGCGAGTTATCGCCGCATGCCCAGGAAACGCTGCAGCGGCTGCAACCGATATTTGTGGAACGACTTTCAGCGTTGCAGCATGCCGGCGAAACAGAAGCAGAGACGTTGCTAACCGGCCTGTCCAGCGGGGCTTTCGATCAAAAATGGGGCGCCTTAACCGTTGCACTTTGGCTGGCGCAAGAGGCCAAAGGTGATGACCGGAATTTGCGCAAATGGGTTGAAGCTGGTCCCACGGGCGTATTGGTTCTGGCGCGCCAATATCTTCCGGAAAATTTGAAAGAGCAGTTGCCGAAGACGAACTAACCGCAACATGCGTCACACCCGCTGCGGCTTTCACAGGTGATAAGACTGGACATTCAAAAATAAAATCGCAATGTTGTTGGTTGACAAAAACCGGACGGATGAAACCCTGGCAGCTTCACGACAAGAGCCGATGAAATCTCATAATCTCTCACCCTACAAAACAAGCGGAACAGCCCTCAGCCGGTTCCGCGCGATGGCGGTTTTCTGCCTTGTGTGTGTTCCGTTTTCTGCGTCGTTTGCCCAGCGCGAGGGCACGCCCTTGAGAGTTTTTGGCTATTTCCAGAATTCGCTGCAACACTGGACCGCGTTCACCGCTCATCCGGAGCAAAATTCCTTTGGTTTGCAGCAACTCAATCTCTTTTTCCAAAAGGATATCAGTGAAAACTGGACCGCGTTTGTTAATTTCGAAGCGCTGAACACTTTTTCTTCCGGCCGGCATTGGGGCGCATTCAATTTGGAGGAGGCATGGGTGAAATACAGCGCCGACATGCGATTCAATCTCAAGCTCGGCCTGCAAATACCGGCCTTCAACAATCTCAATGAAATAAAAAATCGCACGCCCCTGCTGCCCTACATCATCCGACCGCTGGTATATGAAACCTCGTTTGGCGAGTTTTTTCCCCTGGAGGATTTTGTGCCGGCGCGCGCATTTGCCCAGGCTTACGGTTTTTTTCCCGCCGGCCAAACGAAGCTCGATTATGCCGTTTATCTGGGCAACGCCCCCGATATCAATCGAGATCCGCAACGAGGACAAACCGGCATCGATACCACGATCGCTTTCACGGTGGGCGGCCGCTGGGGAATTCGGTATCGCGAATTGAAGCTTGGCCTTTCGGGAACCTATGAAAAGACCGCTCAATTTGTGCGGTTGGCGTCCGTCTTGCGCCGCCCACCGTCGGATCTGCGCGGCCTTCCCATTACGCGTTTCGGAGGTGACTTATCCTTCAACCTCGCGCGCTTTTCCTATGAAAGTGAATTCATCTTCCTGGACGTGAACACCGGCATACCGGAACTGGAATTGGACCTGAATTTCTACTATGCCACGTTGGGCTACAATTTCGGCAATACTCTGCTGGGTTATGCCAGTTATTGGAAAACGAACGGGCATAATGCTTTCTTGGTTCCCGGCGCGGAAACGATCGAAGATGAAAACATTTACATAGCGACGCTCGGCCTCGCATATGATTTGAATGATAGAATTCGTTTGAAGAGCCAGTGGGCACGAGTACGCGACCACGGCACGATTCAATTCGTTGCGCAAGACGCCGTCATCACCATCCAGGATAAATTCACTATTGTTAGCGCCGCTGTCTCGGTTTTCTTTTGAATGAAAACAAGCGTCTGAACCGGCGAAACGAATATGAAAATAACGTTTGTGACAATTCTGTTTTTGTTGGCGTGGACGGCGAACGCCAGCGGCCAGGTGGCCGTCATTGCGCATAAATCAGTGCCTCTGGATTCCATTAAAAAATCCGTGTTGTTGGATTTCTATGCGCGTGATATTAAAAAATGGAGCGACGGACAGCCCATTATTGTGTTTGATCTCAAGCCGCAGAGCGGGGTGAAAACGATTTTTTATAATTATCTGGGAAGAAGCCCGTCGCGCATGAAGTCCATTTGGTTGAAAAAAATGCTGTCCGGCGAGGGCGATCCTCCGGAAGCAATGGCTTCCGAAGAGGCGCTGCTCGCGAAGGTCGCCGCCACCGCCGGCGCCATCGGATTTGTCAGTAAGACGCTGGCGCACAACAGCGTCAAAGTGCTTTTGGAGATAACTGAAGAAAAAAAACAGAAATGACAAAAAGGAATCATCTTGTTTTTATGAGAATTGGCATTGAGATTTTGAGAGAAAATGTTTATATTAGGCGCTGAATTGAAAGCGCCAGCGATTTCAGACGGGCTGATTCTGATGCTTGGGCATGAGACTCCTCGAACAGCATGAAGGATCTGGCGTCGCACAAACAAGGGCTTGCAGAATCTTATTCTCCGGTTGATTCTCGAATCCTTGTAAACTCGCTGAGCGGAAGAACGATTAGGGTAGCAAGTAATGGCCAAAGCCCTCGGTCAAGCGTTGCAAGAGTTGCTGCATCAATACGGCATTGCGCAGCGCGTAAAAGAATTCGAAGCGGTCAATCTTTGGCCG
>SZPB01000244.1 GCA_030263535.1 Cytophagia bacterium CHB2 | reverse complement strand
CGTGAGTCCGCGCCTGGGTTTGGCGTTTCCGGTCACCGATCGCACCGTTTTTCACTTGCAATACGGCAAGTTTGTGCAAGCGCCGCGTTTGACCGATCTGTATAATGGTTCGGCGTGGTATGACGCCATTTTCACCGGCGGCACCTCCTTCCGCACCAATGTGGTTGGCATCGGCCTGGATCCTGAAAAGACCACGCAATACGAAGTCGGCTTCAGCCAGCAGTTCAGCGAGATTGCCGCGTTTGATCTCACGGCCTACTACAAAAACATCGAAGATCAAATTCAGATCTCGCGCGTCACGGCGGATCCGCAATCGCCCGCACGTGATTACAACGTTCTCGTGAACGGTGATTTTGCCACCACCGCAGGCGTCGAGCTTTCGTTGACGTTGCGCCGCACCAAGCGAGTTGCCGGACAATTGAACTACACCTTTTCGCGTACGCTCGGCACGGGTTCGGCGCCGACCTCTGCTGTTTCCGGCGTCGAGCTGGCGCAAGAAGTTCCCACGATCCTTTCACCGCTCGATTTCAATCGTCCGCAACGCGGCTCCGCTAGCGTGGACTATCGCTTTGCCAAAGGTGATGGCGGCCCGATATTGCAGAATTTTGGTTTGAATCTTTTGCTCAATTTCAGCAGCGGCCATCCCTACACCCGTTCGGAAGGCGAATTCGGGCAGCAAGATGCTTCACTCGGCGGACAAATTACGGACCCGCGTTCACGCCGGCCGTTGGAAGCTGTGAATGCCTCGCTCACGCCCTGGAATTATGAGGTGAATTTGCGCCTCGACAAAACGGTTGACGTCGGCAAGTTTGGCCTCAATTTCTACATGTACGTGCAAAATCTGACGAACCGCAAGAATGTCGTCAACGTTTATCGCCGCACCGGCAATGCTTTTGATGACGGCTTCTTGAACAACTCTGATCTCAGCGGCCCGATTGTGGCAGCCAATGGCGGTGCCCCTTTCATTTCGCTGTACGAAGCGATCAATCTCAACGGCAACGGCGACAATTATGCGCAGGGCGAAACGGATATCATCGGCCTGCAATTGCTTGGTCCGCCGCGCCAGATTCGTTTTGGCGCCAAAGTTGAGTTCTAAGTTTCTCTTCTCATCACTTAGCTCCTTGCCGGCCTGAGACAGGTCCCTTTGTTTCAGGCCGGCCACTTTAACCTCGACGAGTTTTGGAGGAACTGTTAATGAAGCGATTTCTCACTGCCCTTCTGCTGCCGGCGATCCTGCTCTTCTCAGGATTCAGTGCGTTCGCTGCAGAAGAAGGTGGCGTTAAAAAGGGCGGCCGTAACGGCCGTTTAGCCAAAGTCGCAGCAGATGCAACGAATCAAACGCTGGTGAATATCGGGCAAGTGGCCTCTTGGATTTACTCGGATGGTAAATCCGCCAACCAGCCGGACGGCGGTTCGGGACTGTATTTTCCCCGCGGCAATATCGTTGCCGCCGCGATTTTCCAGGACGGTTTGGTGTGGGGCGGCAAGGTGAATGATGGCAGCGATCCCGCAATTCGCGTCGGCGGCCAAACGTTCAGCATCGGCACCGTACCTGGCGCTATTCTTTCGCCGGGTGTTGCCGAAGATGTCAATGATCTTGTGAATGTCGATCGTGTTTGGCGTATCCGCCGCGACTATGCCACCGCTGATCTGCGTCAAGATGCGGCTGAGTTGAATGTCATTAGTTCCGCCGCGGTGACGCCCGCGCAAATCGCCACTGTGCGCCAGCAATATGCCGCAGACTGGCGTGATTGGCCCGCGCGCAAGGGCGCGCCTTTTTATGATGCCGAAGGCGACGGCCAGTACAACCCGCAATTCAATGCCGATGGCTCTCCCAAGATTTTTCCGGAGGCGGATGAGCCGGGCATCGCCGGCGCCGATCAAGTCGTCTGGCTGGTGGCCAATGACTTGAGCGCGAGCGCCGTGCAAACGATGTATGGCTCGCCCTCCATCGGTTTGGAAATGCAGGCTACTCTGTGGGCGTATCGTCGTTCCGATGCTCTCGGTAATATCATCTTTAAGCAATTCCGCGTGATCTACAAAGGCACAGCCACGACGCCGGCAAATGCGACGATTGACAGCATGTACTTTTGCCAATGGTCGGATCCGGATCTCGGCGCAGCCGGCGACGATTTCGTTGGATGCGACACCAGCTTGAGCCTGGGTTATGTTTATAATTCCGTTTCCACCGACGGCAATTATGCGCAAGTGGGCCTGCCGCCACCGGCCTCCGGATATGATTTCTTTGCCGGGCCATTAGTGCCTGATCCCGACGGCGAGGCCATCTTTGGATTGAAGCGGCGTCCCGGATTTCGCAATCTTCCCATGACGTCTTTCGCTTACTTTGCTGCCGGGCAAACCGATAGCGATCCTACACGCGGCGGCGATTATAACGGCACACTGCAATGGTGGAATCTCCTACGCGGCTTCCGTCCACGGCCGGAAAATCCCGCACAACCCTGGACCGATCCGACCAGCGGCAACGCGATTACGAAATACCGCGTACCGGGCGACCCGGTGAGCGGCGCAGGTTGGATTGATTCCAATCCCGGCGATCGCCGGCTGTTGCTGTCTTCCGGTCCATTTACGATGGCGTTGGGAGATACCCAGGAAGTGGTGGTTGCTGTTTTGGCGGCTCTCGGATCGGATCGCTTGTCGAGCATCTCGGTGTTGAAGTTCACCGATCGCTTTGCGCAAGAAGCGTTTGATAATTTATTTGAATTGCCCAAGCCGCCGCAACCGCCCGTGCTGTCGGCCACAGAGTTCAACGGCCAAATTCTGTTGAATTGGGGCGAGAATCCCTCGGAAGTTGCCAAAACCGAAGGCGTTGTTGACAAGGGTTACGCGTTCCAGGGGTATAACATTTATCAATTGCCCTCGGCCGGCGCTGCTCTCAATCAGGGCATTAAACTGGCCACGTTTGATTTGGTTGATGAAGTCACGACGATTGCGCAAGAAACTTTCGACCAAGGTTCTGGCCTGGTGTTGGAGTTGCCGGTGCAAATCGGTAAAAATAGCGGCGTGCAACGCACGTTCGTGATTGAGCGTGATCGTTTCCGCGAAAAACCATTGGTCAACGGCCAAACCTATTTCTTTGCGGTGACGGCTTATAATTACAACGACAGTGAGGGCTTGACGACGAAAACATTGGAAAGCTCTCCTGCGGTGGCTACGGTTGTGCCGCAAACCACGAAACCCGGCGTGCGCTATCAAGTGGCGCGGGGCGACACTCTTTCTTCCACGCATGTCAGCGGCATCAGCGATGGTTCCGTGACGCCGGTGATTGTCGATCCCAGCAAGACCCTGGATGCTACCTACGAAGTCACGTTCGACGAGAACGGCCACTGGAAGCTGGTCAATGTTACCAGCGGGCAAGAGTTGCTTGCGGATCAAAGCAATCAAAGCGGCGACAACAATTATCTCATTACCGAAGGTTTGCAAGTGATTGTTGCCGGCCCGCCGCTTGCCGGTTTGGATTTTCATGTTGACAACAACAACAACCGCTGGGTTACCGGCGGCAATCACGGCGGCGAGATTTTCTTCGGCGGCGTATTCCTCGGCGCGAATTTCAACGGCAGCAACATGGCTGCGGCGAACTACCGAAATGTTCGCGTGGAATTTTTTGCCAAGGAAAGCTTCACCGATTTGAATGGAAACGGGCGTTATGATATTGGCGAGCCTTATCAATTGCCCGCCGGCGCCGGACAAACCGCCAATCTCTACTCCGGTTTTGCGTTGAATGCCTTCACCGGTCAAACGGTGGTGCCGTTCCGCGCGTTTGATATTGAAGTCGATCCGCCACGCCAGCTCGATATTGTTATACGCGATCGCGACGGTAATGGCCAGTGGGATTTGCATAAGCTCTATGCTGATGACGATCCCAATCGCGTGAACATCAACAATGGCGATTTCCAGTTCAATTATGTGTACATCCTCGACACCGACTATGATCCCAATCGCTGGAATCCCACAGCCGGCGGCCAGGATTTCATGGCGAGCCATCTTTCGGACGGCGGTCCGGTGCAATGGAATTTGTGGCTGGATCAACGCGGTTCGGCCGAGCCGCTGGGCGCAGCTTTCAGCATGGAATTGATCGCGCCCAACGTCAACACGGCGACGGATAAGTTCACGTTCACCAGCAAAGCGCCGGTGAGCAGCGTGGAGATGGCAAAGGCCGATCTCGCTATGGTCAATGTTTTTCCCAATCCGTATCGCGGCTTCAATCGGGCCGAGGCGAATCGCTTTAGTCGGTTTGTCACCTTCAGCCATTTGCCGGAACGCGCCACCATTCGCATCTTCACGCTGGCGGGCGTGTTGGTGCGCACCATTATCAAAGATGATGAGCGGCAGTTCATAAACTGGGATTTGCAAAATGAACGCAATCTGCCGGCGGCCAGCGGAATTTACCTCGCGCACATCGAATTCCCCGATCTCAACGAGGTCAAAATCTTGAAGCTGGCTATCGTGCGTGAAGAACAGTTCCTGCGCAATTTTTGATCTCACTTCATGTAACCTCCCCCCTTGCGGAGTGTGACCGTCAAGTCTGTCAGCCGGCTTGCTCTCACCTCCGTGAGGGGGGCAGATTACTCGAGCAAGGCATTAAGGAGAATGATAATGAAAAAGAATGCACGTTTGTTTCACATAACCTGTCTGGCTCTGCTCGTGATGTTGGGAAGCACCGCCATTGCGCAGCAGAATCAACCGGAAGGTGAGCGCCGTTCCGGCACCAATGCGGCCTCGGAGTTGTTGATTCCGGTCGGGTCACGTTATATTGCCATGGGCGGCGCATCGGTTGCAACTGCCAGCGGCTTGGAAGCCATTTATTGGAACCCTGCCGGCCTGGCCCGCGCAGAGCGTTCGGCCAATGCCATGTTTTCACACATGCGCCACATCGCGGATATCAATGTGAATTATCTCGCCGTGAGCGCTGACTTCAGCGGCTTCGGCTCCCTGGGCTTCAGTGTGAAGGCGATGGACATTGGCGACATTGCGGTGACCACGGAAGACAGCCCGGATGGCACGGGTTCCATCATCACCCCGCAATTCGTCACGGCCGGGCTTACCTATTCGCGCGCATTGACGGATCGCATCAGCGTCGGCACTACCGTCAACTTTATTTCGGAGACGATAGATCGCCTCAGCGCCTCCGGTGTGGCATTCAGCTTCGGCGTGCAATACAACAGCCTGCTCGCCGTTAACGGCTTGAGCATGGGTGTGGTTTTGAAAAATGTCGGGCCGAATATGCAATACGGCGGCACCGGGTTGCTGCGCAATGCTGACGCGCAAGATGTCGTACGCGGCAGTTCCCCGTACCAAGTCGTTGCCGGCAAAGATGAATTGCCCTCTTCGCTGGAGATTGGCCTCGGTTATAGTATGCCGTTGACCGAACGCGGGTCGCTCAATCTCACAACATTGTATCAAGACAACAACTTTGACGACGATGCTACGCGTGTGGGCGCGGAGTATACGCTGGATCAAAAGCTGTTTCTGCGCGCCGGCTACAGCTTTGCCTTCAATTCCGGCAATGATGCGGCTGGTGAGGGCCGGTATATCTACGGCCTCACGTTGGGCGCGGGCTTGCAGCTCGACCTTGGCGGGCTTGAAGCCAACCTGGATTATGCCTTCCGCCAGGTGCAGTTCTTCGATAACTCCAACGTGTTTTCGTTGAAGCTTGGTTTTTAGAAGCCATCCTCTGTGGTGGTTAGTAGATGAAGGGTTGGGAGATTTTCTCCCAGCCCTTTTTTGATTGCACGGAGGGCATAAAAATTTTTACAAGAAAGAGCGTTCGCGCGCAGATATCGATCACCTCCGCCGGTGCATTTGATAAAAATTGGCGAAATTCCCTGGAATTTCTCGACAACACCTTTAACCAAGGGAACCAACATCAATAGCCGAATTTTCAAAAAAGTGAAACAAAGAGACGATAACATGTTCCTATCTTTCCACCGTCCTTGCCTGGGCATGCAAATTGGTTTTGCATTCTGGTGTGTATTTGTTCTCAGCGTGCGAGCGCAAGTTGCAGAACCGAATCGTTTGCAGCTCAGTTTGGATCTGGCGCAGTATCAGGACTCAAATCGCCAGAGTTATCTGGAAATTTATTATTCGCTCCCGCAAACGCCCGCATTCTCCGATGCTCAAAGTGAGGGCAGCCGGGTGGTGTTTGATTTGCGTATCTATCATGAGCAAGAATTGTGGGCGACCAAGACCTGGAAAATCGCGGAAGCTGTGCGAGCCGGCGCGCAAAATGCCCCGCCTCGTGAATTTGTCGATGTGCTGCGTTATGAAATCACCCAGCCGGGACGCTATCGCGCCGTGTTGAGCGCGCGTGATCTCAGCCAAACCGGGCCTCCGGACAGCGTGGCTGCCTCGTTGCACGCGCGCCGTTTTTCGCCGCAGCACGTGGAGGTGAGTGATGTGATCATCGCCTCACAAATCAAAAAAGCTGACGCGGCGGGTGCATTGGTGCGAAATACTTACGAAATCATCCCCAATCCGCGACGATTGTTCAGCGGCGAAGCGCCGGTTTTATATTATTATTTTGAAGCGTACAATTTACAGGTTGAACCACATTCCATCTATAAATCATATTGGCAGGTGGAAGAAAGGGATGGAACATTGGTCGCCGGCATGGGGCCATTTTATCGCACCAAAACAAACCGGCATGATTCCAGCATAGAGATGGGCCTCTTGAATGTTGGCGCGCTGCCCACGGGGGTCTATAATTTGGTCTACGGCGTGGCAGATTCAGCGGAAAACATAGTTGCCAGCGCAAAGAAGGGATTCTATGTCTATGACGCCGAGGCGCAGCAGCCCGCCGCCAACTCTGATCCGCTGTATATGATGCTGCTCAAATCTGGCGTGGAAGAATTGCATGCTGAATTTGAGCGCATGCAGCATATCACACTCAAAGAGGATATCGATCTTTTCAAAAGTCTTGACAACGTTGAAGCCAAACGGAAATTTATTGCCTCGCTTTGGCAAACGCGCAAACCGGAACTCTATGCCGACGGCGCGGGCTTTCGCCAGGTTTATTTGACGCGAGCCCAGCAAGCCGAGGAACAATTTCCCACGGTGCTGCGGCCCGGCTGGAAAAGCGACCGCGGCCGGATTTTTATTCTCTATGGCCCGCCTTCGCATGTCGAGCGCATCAGCAGCCATGCCGCGACCAAACCCTATGAAATTTGGACCTACAATGATTTGCAGGGCGGGGTCATTTTTGTTTTTGTCGATCGTACCGGATTCAAAAATTATGAACTCGTGCATTCGACTCATCGGAATGAACTGCAAAACCCCGGCTGGGAACGATTCGTGCAATTAGGCTCGAGTCTCGGCCAGTAACAATTTCCGAGGGATGAATGTTGCCTCTCGTAATCTCCTCTCACGATATTCTTGGAGCATGCTTGCCAAACTTGTCTTGACAATTTGAACCCGTTTCTCCAAATTATCCGCACAATTCATGTACCTCTTAAACTTTTATCAAAGGAGGAGATGAGTATGAAGCAAAACGCTACTCAACCTCGTGTTAGTGAGCGCAAGCTCGTGTTGGTGAGTCTTGGTATGCTGTTGTTGTTAACGGGCAACCTCTTTGCACAAGGCGTAACGACAGCCGCCATGAACGGCGCCGTAACGGACAGCAAGGGCGAGCCCCTGCCGGGCCTGGCAAACGTGATTGCGATTCACGAGCCAAGCGGCACACGCTATGGCACGGCGACTCGTACTGGCGGCGCTTTCAACATTCCAAACATGAAGGTTGGCGGCCCATACTCGATTACCGCCAGCCTGATCGGCTACAAAGCGCAAAAGCAGGAGAATGTCTACCTCAACCTCGGCCAGACTGTTAGTCTTAACTTCAAACTCGTGGAAGAAGCCTTGACGATGGAAGGCATTGAAGTTTCGGCCGAGCAGGACGAGGTTTTGAATAGCGATCGCACCGGTGCGGCGACCTTCATTAAACCGGCGCAAGTGGTCGATTTGCCCTCGGTCAAGCGCAGCACGCGTGATCTCACGCGCCTTGATCCGCGCAGCGACGGCAACTTCAGTTTCGGCGGACGCAATTGGTTGTACAACAACATTTCGCTCGACGGTTCTTATTTCAACAATCCGTTCGGCCTTGACGATCCCGCTCCCGGCGGCCAGGCGGGCGCAGAGCCGGTGCCTTACGATGCCGTTGAACAAGTGCAGGTTTCGATTGCGCCGTTTGACGTGCGTGAAGGCGGGTTTACCGGGGCTGGTATCAACACCGTCACGAAAAGCGGCACGAATGAATTTAAAGCCTCGGTTTATAGTTTCGTGCGCAATGAAAGCCTGTTGGGCAACAAAGTCCGCGGTGAAGAAGTTATCGCCAACCCGGATCTGGCGTTCAACCAATCCGGTTTTACGGTGAGCGGTCCGCTGGTAAAGAACAAACTTTTCTTCTTCGTGAACGGCGAGCTTGAGCGGCGCGATGATCCCGGCACGAATTTCGTCGCGAACCGGGGCGCTTCGGGATTCGGCGTTTCGCGCGCGCAAGCTTCCGTACTGGATCAGATTCGGCAACGCATGATCAGCGTCTACAATTATGATCCGGGAGCCTATGACGGCTTCATTCACGAAACAAACAACAACAAGCTGCTGGCAAAACTGGACTGGAACGTCAACGATCATCACACCGCCACGTTCCGCTACAATTTGCTCGACGCGGTACGCGACTTGCCGCCGCATCCCTTCGTGTTGAGTTTCAATAACACCGGCCGCGGCCCCAACGAAGCGAGTCTGCCGTTTCAAAATTCCGGCTATGCCATTAACAATGAATTGCATTCCTTTGCATTCGAATTGAACAGCCGCTCCAATAAGCTCGCCAACCGCTTTTTTGCGAGCTATAATCGTTTCCGCGATTTTCGCGAGCCGTTCAGCGCCGATTTCCCCACCATTGAAATCGGTGAAGGAGGCGTGACCTATACGACGGTCGGCCACGAACCGTTTTCCATTCACAATATTTTAGATCAAGACGTTTTTCAATTCACCAATAATTTGAGCATTTTCTCCGGCAAACACGTTTTCACCGTGGGCGCAAATTTCGAATCCTTTTCGTTCTTCAACTCCTTCAACATTTTTCGCCACGGTGTGTTCTTCCTTCCGCCGGTCACCGGCATCGGCACAACGTTTTCCTCGCTGGATGAATTTTTTGCCGCGACGGATCCCAATCGCGCCGGCGGCCCGATTAATTTCAGAGGCCTGATCGGCAGCGGACCGTTTAAAGGTGAGAATATCGACGTCGGCCAGCTCGGCATTTACGCGCAAGATGAATTTCAACTGTCGCCGTTCTTCAATCTTACTTACGGCCTGCGCGTCGATTTTCCGATGTACTTCACGGATCCGGTTGATAATCCTTTTTCCCGCGGCTTGACGGCCTTGGACGAAAAGGGCAATGCCGAAACGATTGAGCAAGACAAGCTGCCGGGCGCGACGCCGCTGTTCTCGCCGCGCGTAGGCTTCAATTGGGATGTCAACGGCGACCGCTCGACGCAATTGCGCGGCGGCACCGGCATTTTCACCGGACGCGTGCCGTTTGTGTGGATCGGCAATGTGATCTCGAATCCCGGCGCCAATCCGAATTTGTACAGCCCCTTCGTCCCCGGTTCTCCACAAATCAAAACTTCCGATGACGCCATTCTGCAGCAATCGTTCGATGTCAACGCGATGGATCCGGATTTCAAATTTCCCCAAGTCTGGATCACGAATCTTGCCGTCGACAAGCAATTGCCCAGCGACATGCTCGGCACGCTCGAATTGGTTTACGGCAACGACATCAACGCGGTGTTCATGCGCAATGCCGATCTTGTTGCGCAGGTGCGGCGCTTGCGCGATGGCCGGCCGTATTACGGCGGCTTTG
>SZPB01000243.1 GCA_030263535.1 Cytophagia bacterium CHB2 | reverse complement strand
ATTGTGCTCGAAGACTATGCTGCGATCCTGCCGCAACGCGCGGCTGAGTTGCAGCAACTGATTCAAGCGGGAAAGATTTCCATCGGACCGTGGTACATTTTGCCGGACGAGTATCTGGTCTCCGGCGAATCCACCGTGCGCAATTTGCTCATCGGTAAAAAAGTGGGCGCGGCCTATGGCCCGGTGATGCCGGTGGGGTATATTCCAGACTCCTTCAGTCACCTCGCCATGATGCCGGCCATTTTGCGCGGCTTCGAGATGGACACGGCAATTGTCTATCGCGGTTTCGGCGGAGAACCGGGACAGGAAAAATCCGAGTACCGCTGGGTCGCGCCGGAAGGCTCCGAAGTGTTGATGATTCACCTGCCGCCCAACGGTTATGGCGATGCGTATATCGGCGAAAACAATGATAAGGCCTTTCGCCGCAAAGCGCGCGAACTGCAAGAGATTCTCGACCCGCGCGCCACCACCCCGCATCGTTTGTGCATGAACGGCGGCGACCATCATTTTCCCGAGCCGTATTTACCGCAAGCGTTGCACGTGATGACCGCACTGGGCCAAGGCGAATTCATCCACAGTAGCATCCCGGCTTATGCGGCAGCGGTGAAGAACCATTTGCGCGAGCATCAAATTGAGCTGGGGCAAGTCGAGGGCGAATTGCACTGGGGCTTTCGCTACGCTTTTGCCGTGCAATCGGGCGTGTATTCCTCGCGCATGTACCTCAAACAGGCGAATCATGCCGCGGAGAAAATGCTGACGCGCTACGCCGAGCCGCTGACCATGTGGGCCACCTTGGCGGGCCGGCAACAGCTTTTTGCCATGCTGGAACATGGCTGGAAACTCCTCCTGCAAAATCATCCGCATGATTCAATCTGCGGCTGCAGCATCGATGCCGTGCATCGCGAAATGATGACGCGCTTCGAAAAAGTGCAGCAAGTGGGCGAAGCGATCATCGACAAGTCCGTGCGCCAGCTTCATCCCGATGCCTGGGAAGGCCACGAGAGTGTTTTGGTTTTCAATCCGCAGATGCGCAATACCAGCCAGGTGGCGGCCGCGTCGGTGGAATTCTTCCGGCAAAAAATCGTGGTGGGATTGAATCCAACTGTGCGTGTCAAAAAACCGCTGCCGCTCATTTCCGGTTTCTGTTTGCGCGATGAAAAGGGTAATGAAGTGCCCTATCAAATCTTGCAGCATGAACCCGAAGGCCATGGCTTGCGCTATAGCGACTATTCCTATCCTTCCAAGCGACTCACCGAACGCTTTCACGTATTGGTTGATGCGGCGCAGGTTCCCGGCCTGGGGTTCGCGCGCTACCGTGTGGAATTGCAAAAAAGCATGCCGGTTTATCACAGCAGCTTGCGCGCGCAGGAGAACTTTCTGGAAAATGATTATCTGCGCGTAGAGGTGCAGGGCAATGGCGCCATCAATTTGCTGGACAAGCGCACCGGCGAACACTTCTCCGGCCTGCATGTGTTCGAAGATGGCGGCGATGCCGGCGATGAATACAATTATTCTTATCCCCGCAAGGATGCCATTTTCACTTCGCAGGACGCTGCCGCAACCGTGACTCTCGTGGAAACCGGACCTCTGCGCGCCACGCTCGCGATCGCCCTCACGCTTTCTCTGCCTGAAGGCTTGATGGATTCGCGCCGAAGCAGAGCGCGCCGCCGCGTACAACTGCCGATTCGCACGCGCGTGAGTCTATATCACAACCAGCCGTGGGTGGAATTTCAGACGACGGTGGAAAACACTGCAAAAGATCATCGCTTGCGCGTGTTGTTTCCTTCGGGATTTCGCACGAACATCAGTTATGCCGACAGTCAATTTGGCCTCACGCGGCGCGAGCATCATGCCGTCAATCCTGCTGAATTCAAAATCGAAGTGCCGACGGCCGTGCACCCCATGCAGCGCGGTGTGACCATTCTGGAGGGCGAACGGGGATTGACGATTGCCACAGCCGGGATGCCAGAGTATGAATTAAAAGCGGAAGAACCGGGTACGCTCGCGATCACATTATTGCGTTGCGTAGCGCGGCTGTCCGGCGGCGATCTGCTCACACGGCCCGGCGGTGAAGCGGGCTGGATCACCTACACGCCCGAAGCGCAATGTCCGGGCACGCATACTTTTCGTTACGCGATCATTCCGCACACGGCCTCGCAGTTCGAAGCGTACGGCTATGTCAACGAACAGTTGGAGAATTTTCATCTGCCTTTTTTGGCCATGCGCCGAGGCGGCGAGCCGGCGGTTGATCTCGCGCCATTCGGCATGGCGCTTTCGCCCTCGTCACTCGTGCTCTCCGCGTGCAAACCGGCGGAGGATGAGCAAGGATTCATTTTGCGAATATATAATCCCACCGCTGTCAGCGTGCCGGGCGAATTGGTTTCAGCGTGTGCGCTGCGCTCGGTTTGGCTGACCCAACTCAACGAGCGCGATGTGCAGGAATTGCAGGTTGAAGCGGGCAAGCGCGTGCGGTTTGAAGTTGGGCCCAGGAAAATCCTGTCCTTGAGATTGAAGTTCGTTGTCCGCTTGTAGTCGCGCCTTCAGGCGCTCACCCTTAATTGAGAATCACGCCTTGAAGGTTCTGCCATCTCTTGCATGCAGTTAAGAAATTTCGATCCAGCCCCAGAAGGGGCTACTACAAACAAACGAAACAACCATGACTCCCAAACATTCTGAACATTATGCTCGCGCGACCGCGCGCATGCCGTGGGCCACGCAAACCAATGCCAAACGCTGGCGGCCGGAGTACGGCGAATTCATGCCACCGTTCATCAAACGCGGACAAGGCTGTCGCATCTGGGACTTGGACGATCGCGAGTATATCGATTTTCGCTGCGCTCTGGGTCCGATTATTTTGGGATATCGCTATCCCGAGGTCGAAGCCGCGGTGCGGGCGCAGATGGAAAACGGCGTGCTGTTCAGTATGGCCAGTCCGCTCGAATTGGACGTGGCGGAGGCATTCTGTCAGAACGTGCCTTGGGTGGAACAAATCCGCTTCATGAAAACCGGCGCCGACGCCTGCACAAGTTGTGTGCGTCTGGCGCGCGCGTATACCGGCCGGGAGCACATTCTCACGATTGGTTATCATGGCTATCACGACTGGTCGGCCTTAAACTGGCCCAATCCCGGCGTGCCGCGGGTGTTGAACGAGTATGTGCATGAAATCAAATACGGTGATCGCGAGGCCGTCGAGCGCGTTTTCAATGAACACGGCCGTGAGCTGGCGGGCGCGATCACGGTGCCTTATGAATGGAACGAGGATACCGGCGAAGAATTTCTCGCGTTGCTGCGCCAGAAATGTGATCAGTACGGTGCTTTGTTGATCTTTGATGAAGTGCTCACCGGCTTTCGCCTGGCACGTGGCGGGGCGCAGGAATACTACGGCATTACGCCGGATCTCGCGGCGTTTGCGAAAGCCATGGCCAACGGTTATCCGGTTTCAGCATTTGCCGGCAAACGCGAGTTCATGCAAACGCTCGAAAAGACGATCATCACGACGACCTATGCCGGCGAAACGCTTTCGCTGGCGGCCAGCAAAGCCACGATGGCAATCATGCGCACACAACCGGTGCATGATCACATCAACAAAATGGGAAAGCGCTTGCGTGATGGTTTTCAGGAAATCATCAAGGAAAACGGGCTGCCGGCGCATGCGGCCGGGGTTGCGGCTGCGCCGTACATTCAGTTCGAAGGCGCCGGCGAAGCGGAGAACATGCAATGGCAAAGCCGCTTGTTCGCGCAAGTGTTCAAACGCGGTGTTTTTCCGAGCGACCGTTGGTTCATCAACTTTTCGCATCAGCCGGGCGATATCGACCAGGCTTTGGAAAAAGTGCGGGAGGCCGCGCGCGCGATCTGCTGAAATTTTCAAATCGCTCTGTGCGTCATGCCATTCAGCAGGCATCTTGTGTGGCACTCGGCTGTGTGCAAGGTGCTTCACAAGATCTCTTCTGGATGACAGCCGGTGTTTTTTGTGGGAGGATCCCGGCGACAAACCGCAACTCAAAAAAACCTGCCAACGGATTGAAACAACCCAGCAGATGAAAAAACTCGTTATCAGTTGGGTTGTTTCTATCCGCTGGAGGAAAATGCTGCTTTGAGAACAACGATTTCACTCTAAAGAGACCAAGACCCGAATGCAGTAATGAACAGCTCCATGAATCAAGATTCAAATCCCCTCATCAATTCTAAACCATGACCATCACTGACATTCGTTACTTCGACAGCTTCGCTGCCATTGGCCGGCGCGCGGGCAAAGATCCTGAAGCGCCATGGACCACCGCGCAGTTGCTCGACGAGATGCAACGTTGCTGTGTGCACGGTGCTTTGGTGTATGCGCATCAAGCCAAGGAAGTACATCCGGAAGTCGGCAATCCCCTGGTGCTTGCCGAATGCCGCAAGCATCCGCGGCTGTATCCCTGCTGGGTGGCGCTGCCGCATCACTCGGGTGAGTTTCCGCATCCTCACGATTTATTGCCTGAAATGGAACGCCAGGGTGTGCGTGCCTTGAAGACCTTTCCGCGCTTCTACAGACACGCAGTTGATCATGGCACGCTGGGTGAACTTCTCGCGGCCATGCAGGAAACACAGACACTGCTCATCGTCGATCGCGGCGAATATGGCCCGGCTGTGCAAATCGAATGGCAGGAAGTCGCATGGATTTGCGAAAATTTCCCCCGCCTGCCTTTCTTGCTGCACAGCGTGCGCTGGGAAGCCACCCGCATGCTTCTTCCATTGGCTGATCGCTTTCCGAATTTGTATTTCGAATTCTCCAACTATCAGGGCAATCGCATGCTGGAATTTTGGTGCAAGCGCATTGGCCATAAACGATTGTTGTTCGGCTCAGAAGCGTTGGAGAAAAGCATCGGTGCGGCGCGCGCTTATGTAGATTATTCCGAGCTTGACGATGAACAACGCCGCGCCATTGCCGGTGGAAACTTGCAGCGGCTGTTGCGCCTGCCCGAGCTTCCGCCGGAATATCCGGCACACCAGCCGCAAGACGGCATCATCGCAAAGGCATTGCAGGGTCAGCCCATTACCGACTCTATTGTGATCGATGCGCATGCACACATGGGCCAGCGCGGCACGCGCGGCGCGGCCATGGTGGTGATGAATGAATGCGATGGCAAGGGCGTAGTCGAGCGCAATCGCAGGCTTGGTGTGAAAAAAACCTGCATCAGCGCATGGACGGCGATTTGGACGGACTACGAATTGGGCAACGACGACACGCGACAAGCAATGATCGAATTCCCTGAAGAAATTGTCGGCTATGCCGCGCTCGATCCCAACTATGTCACGGATTGGGAGAAAGAGCTGCGCTATTATTATGAAAAATGCGGTTTTCGCGGGATGAAGCCGTATTTTCCGCGCATGGGCGCGCCCTACAATGATCCGCGTTACACGCCCTGGTGGGAATACGGCAACGCGCATCATTTGTTCGCGCTCATGCACCCATCCGACAACTTCAAACAAGAGATGCCAGACTTGGCAAAGCGCTATCCGCATGTCAATTTCATTTTGGCGCATTCCGGCTGGACCTGGCCGGTGGCGCGGCATCATGTGGCGCTGGCGAAGGAATTTCCCAACTGTTTCTTGGAAATCACGTTCACCTCGGTCACCAACGGCACGATCGAATACATGGTGCGCGAGTTAGGCTCCGAGCGCGTGCTCTACGGTTCGGATGCGCCGATGCGCGATCCGTTTCCGCAATTCGGCTGGGTGGCGTATGCAAATATTTCAGAAGAAGACAAGCGCAACATTCTCGGCAGGAATATGCAACGGATTTTGGAGCAAGTGACGTTGGCGTAGCCCTCTGGCCCTGTCATTCAATAGGAATCTTATCATGTTCTTGGCTGGGTGCATGGTGCGTCACAAGCTCCCTGCGGGATGACAGAAGTCCGGGCAGCATTAAAGAGTAATCTATCATCAAACCGGAGGCGCTCTTGGTACAACTTCTTTGGGGAAAATACGAGCAACTGCGTCCGGCGCAAATTGAAGCGATTCGCGCGCGGGCGCCCATCGCCTATTTGCCCTGGGGCGCGTTGGAATGGCACAGCTATCACGCGCCGATTGGCCTGGATGGCATCAAAGCGCAGGGGCTTTGTGAGGCGCTTGCCAAAGAAACCGGTGGTGTGGTTTTGCCGGCGGTGTACGCCGGCACAGACACCATCAAACCCTACAAAGGCTTTCATCACACCATTGAGCACGCCACTGAAACCGTGACCAAGTTGTGTTTGGAGTTTCTTGAGCAGCTTGCCGACGAAGATTTCAAAGTGATCGTGCTCATCACCGGGCATTACGGCGAGGGTCATGTGAAAGCCATTCAAGCCGCTGCCGAGGCCTTTCGCGAGCGCCACCCGCAAGTTGGTTTGTGGGCAATGCCGGATTCGGAGCCGCTCGAAGGCGCATTTCCCAAAAATCATGCAGCGCGCGGTGAAACTTCCTTTCAACTTCTCTTCAAACCGGAGTTGGTCGATTTGAGCCTGTTGCCTGCGAAGCGCGCGGCGACGCTCGATGAGGACGGCGTGTGGGGCGAAGATCCCCGACGGGCCAGCAGCGCCGAGGGTGCAGAAATGCTGCAGGTGTTTTTGAAAAACGCGGCGCCGAAAATCCAAAAGCTACTCGAGGAATACTCGCGATGAAATACCGCACTTTGGGACGCACAGGTTTGCGCTGCAGCGAGATCGGCCTGGGAACGTGGGCTTTTGCCTCTCAGATTTACGGAACCGTAACGGAGCGTGAGGCGCTGAACACAATTGCCGCAGCGCTTGACAGCGGCATCAACTTCTTTGATACTGCACCGTTGTACGGCACGGCAACGCGCGATGGCGTCGCCGAGGAAATTCTGGGCAGAGGCCTGGGGGCAAAACGCAATGACGTTATCATCTCCAGCAAATTCGGCCGGAATGCCACCGAGGGCAACCTTCCCAATTTTCACGGCAAACGGGCGCGCACTTCAGTGGAAGAAAGCTTGCGACGCCTGCAGCGCGATCATCTCGACGTGCTGTTCTTTCACTCCCCGTTCAGCGCGGAAGAAATTCACGATGACGTGTGGGAGGCGCTGGACCAGCTCAAAGGCGAAGGCAAAATTCGCTTTGTCGGGCATTCGATTTCCAAATTTGAAGACACGCAACAAATGGCGCGCGCCTGGGCGGCGGAGAGAAGGATCGATGTCATTCAAGTCGTGTACAGCCTGATGAATCGCGAAGCACGCCAGCTCATCCGCGATTTGGGCCGCGAAAACCTCGGTATCATAGCGCGCGAATCGCTGGCAAACGGCTTTCTCTCCGGCACGATCACGCGTGACACCGTTTTCCCGCCGCAGAGCCTGAACGCCCGATACTCGCGCGAGGAAATTGCGGCGCGGGTGGATTACACCGAACGTCTTCACTTTCTCATGCGCGGCGATATTGACACGCTGCCCCAGGCCGCGCTGCGCTGGGTGTTGGATCATGCGGAGATTTCACTCGTGCTCTCCGGCGCCAGCAAGCCCGATGAGATTCTGGATTGCGCCGCCGCCTCTGAGGCGGCGCCTTATGCCGCTGAAGAAATGCAACAGGCAAATGACATTCACACACGCGATTTTCAGGCCGCGTGATGCCAATCCCGCCGGCGCGTGAGTACTATTCAAAAAGAATTTGGCGATGTACTCACACACTGGCCAGGGCGCCACGATTTTCATTTACGGTGTAGTCACGAAACTCAAACACCGAAGCAACCAATCGAGGAAAATCCATGAACTCTTCTCCATCCCCAACAATCAGCAGCAAATCCCATTTCGATCACGAAGGTTACAGCATCTTCCGCAACGTGCTCGATGCGGATTTGGTTGGCGAGGCCCGGCAGCATGTCGATTGGCTCTTGCAAAAGAACCCGGAGACGCGTCCGGAGCAGCTTCATCATTTCTTGATGACCGACGATCCGTTTTGGGTGAGACTCATCAGTGATGATCGCCTGCTCGATGTTGCGGAGCAGTTCATCGGACCGAACATTGCGCTTTTTGCGTCACACTATATTTGCAAAAGGCCTTATGACGGGCAGGCAGTGCTGTGGCATCAAGATGGTACGTATTGGCCGTTAGAGCCAATGGAAGTGGTTACGCTTTGGCTGGCAATTGACAACACTGATGCGGAGAACGGCTGCATGCGCGTGCTGCCGCGCACGCAAAACATGCGGCTGCTTACCCCGGAGGAACTCGTTCAACAAAACGACGGCACAAACGTGCTGGGTTCTGGCATCGATCCGGCGCAGATCGATGAAAGCCAAGCGGTTGATGTCCTGCTGGCTGCCGGCGATGTTTCCGTGCATCATCCCAACGTCATTCATGGCTCCAATGCCAACACCTCCAGCCGCTGGCGCCGCGGCTTGACGATACGATATATTCCCGCAAGCACGCGCATTCTCTCGGAGAAAAAACACCCCAGCGCTTTCATGTTGCGCGGTGAAGCGGTGCGCGGTGTGAATGAGTATAATCCGTGGCCGAAATATGTCGCAGGCAGGCACATGCCGTTTGGCGACTGGCAGGCGTGGAATCAGAAATGTGAATTGCAGAACCGGAAATATCGAAACGGCGCGTAACGAATCCGTGCGAGCATCCCTACGCGCCTCTTTTCAGCTTCCCAACAAGATGCGGCGGTGAGTCCTTTTAGTGCTCGTGTTTTGCCATTTTCGCGGAATGGTAGCCGGCATTGAGACGGAATTGGCGCGGCGAAAGCGAGGTATAGCGTTTGAAAATGCGGTAAAAGTGCGCGAGATCGTTGAAGCCCGAGGAGAAACAAATGGAAATGATTTCTTGATCGGTTTCCGCCAGCAGGCGCTTGCCGATCCGCGGCGGCCCGACGATCAGGGTGGCATGGCCGAATTGCCCGGCGTCCAGCGCCGAGCACGCCTGATCGCAGGGTGATCCGGCACAACCGCATACCCCCGGTCGCGACGTTCGCGCTACCCCGCGCCGGCTCCGCCGTCGTCCGGTTTCACCATGGGCAGCCCCGCCCGATACCAGCCGATCGTGCCCCCCAGGACGTTGACCACATCGTAACCCGCCCGCTTGAGTTGTCGCGCGGCGATGGGGCTGCGGTGGCTTGACCGGCAAATCGTCAATATTTTCCGGTCGCGCGGCAATGTGTTCATGCGGCGGCCGAGTTCGTTCAGCGGGATTAACACCGCCCCCGGCACAGTGCCCGACCGCGTCTCCATCTCGGTGCTCGAGCGGACACCCATCGTGGCCTGGTGGGTGGGGGACCAGGGGTACCTGGTGGATGTCGAGGGCGTCGTCCTGGGGCTCACGACCGCGATCGATGGCTCCGAGCTGGGCGACGGGCTGGCCGCCGACGGTTCCGCCGTGCCGGTCATGCGCAAGGGCGAGTGGGTTTCGGCGTAGGCCTGCCCAATCGAGGCGATCAGGCCGACAGAACCGCGTCCGCGGCGGCGAGCCCGGACAGATAGGCGCCGTGCGTCGTGGCGAAATAGTCAGCCGAGGTCGCCTCGCCGGCGAAGAACAGCCGACCGTCGACCGGTTCGGCGAGCGCCCGGCGCATCGCGCCGTCGCTGCCGACCGCGTTGAACGAATAGGCGCCGCGCGCGAACGGATCGGCCGCCCAGCGCGTGACGATCGCGCCCGCCGGAGCCGGCACCTTCTTCCCGAACATGGCGCGCAACGCCCCCAGCGCCGCATCGACTAGGGCGCCGTCGTCGAGCGCAGCGAGAGCGCGCGCCGGCGCGCCGCCTTGGAAGCCGACCAGCACCGGCGTGCCCGTGGCGCGCGCCAGGCTCAGCCACTCGGCCCACTCGCCGCGCCGGCCGGAGACGAACTCGACCCAGTCCACGTCGACCGGCCAGAACGGTCTTTCGAAGCGCAGGCAGCATTTCTCGATGACGCCG
>SZPB01000242.1 GCA_030263535.1 Cytophagia bacterium CHB2 | reverse complement strand
TTTGACCTCGGGCATGTTGTGCGTTGATTGCCATCGCAACGGCCTGGATCACAACATGACGCGCAGTTATCCTGGCGAGCCGCAGGCCGAGAATAATCTCATTGCCGCAAGCTTTTCGTGCGAAGGCTGCCATTTGCCGAATGATGCGCATGAGGTGCCGGTGGCAGGCCGTGCCGGCGCGCCCATTCCCAAACATGCCGGGATTCCAACGTTGCATTTCGAGCGGATGACATGCACGGCGTGTCATAGCGGACCGTGGCCAACTGCGCAGACGCAAGCGGTGAAGACGTCGCTGGCGCATGCGCTGGGCACGCATACCGTGAACCGTTCGGAGTCGGCGTTGCCGCATATCGCCGCGCCCGTGTTTGTGCGTGAAGATAACGGCAAGATTGCGCCGCATAAAATGTTCTGGCCTGCGTTTTGGGCAAGAGTGGAGGGCGACACGGTTGCGCCGATTGCGCCCGCTGAAGTTGCGGCGTTGGCGGATACTCTTTTTTACGGCATCGATTCAACCCGCGCGGGAGATTGGTTTACATTTGAAGAAAACCAAATTGCAGAAATGTTGCGGCGACTCACAGCGGCAGATTCCAGCAAGCGAACGGCGGCTTATATCGCCGGCGGAAAACTCTACCGGCTGAACAACGCGGGCAGATTGCTGCAAGAAAAGCATGCCGCGGCAGCGCCCTATTCCTGGGCGATGGGACATGACGTGCGCCCGGCCTCGCAATCGCTCGGCATGCGCGGCTGCGGAGATTGCCATACATTCAATGCGCCGATTTATTTCAGTCAATTGAAAGTCGATTCGCCGATGGAAGCCGACCGCCGATCAACCTACAAGACGATGACGGATTTCGCCGATCTCAGCGGTTTCTATGCGCGTTTCTTCGCGCTCACCTTTCTGCTGCGCCCGCTGCTCAAATGGCTGATGATCTTCGTGAGCGTGATTGTCTCCGCAGTATTGCTGTGGCATGGCCTGCACGGCTTGGGAAGTTTGATGAAAGCAGCAGAGAGATTGGAAGAAAATTCCAACGGCTGAAAGCGGCCAACAGATTTTTTTGATCGTCGTTGGCTGAGCTTGTCGAAGCCAACGGGTTTATCGATGCAACTTCGCTGCCTTCGACGGCTCGACTGAGCTCGCCGAAGTCAAGCTCAGGCAGCGCTTTTCCGTTGAAGAAATCGTTGTTTTATTCGCGCGAATTCGATTTTTTAACAACATTGTCCATAGGAGTAGAACTTCTACGAATCGTGCGACCTACTTCACAGAATTCGAGGCGCTTCGAGCCAAGATGGAAAAATTGAAAACGGAAGAAGGGTTATGAAGTACGGCCTCCCGCCATCCGCCATCCAGAAGATTTGCGCCGTTCTTAATCGCTACCCGCAGGTGGACCAGGCAATTCTGTACGGCTCGCGCGCCAAGGCCAATTACAAAAACGGCTCCGACATTGACCTGACCCTGCGTGGCGGCGAGGATTTGACGCTGAACGTGATTTACAAAATCCTCAACGATCTCGACGACTCGTTCCTGCCGTACACCATTGACCTGTCCATCTTTAACAACATCAGCGATCCCGACGTGATCGAACATATTCAACGCGAGGGCGTCACGTTTTATGAGAAGGGTGTTCGTGAGCCAGCATGATCGGATGATTTTTAACTAATCACACGGGCTTGAAAACATGTTCCGTATCATCTCCCTGATCGGGCTTCTCGGTATCACCGTCGCTATTGTTTGGGCGGTGCGTACCCGGCTTGTGGCATTGGCCGGCACAAAGCAAACCTTGCGACAGCAGAGTCTTGAGCTTACCAACAATCTGCGGCAATGGCGTTCGCTTTCGACGCCGGCATTGTTAAGCACGCTTATGCGTTTTTTCTATTTGGTAACGCTGGCCTGCGTTTTTGTGTTGGCGCTGACCGGTTTTCTTCCGGTGATTTTTTTTGGCGCTGCGGTTTCGAATTTTGCGCTGATGCTGCATCTCATGCTGGCGCCGCTGTTTGCTATTGGCCTCATGGCGCTCGCGCTCTTTTGGGCGCACCGCCATCGCTTCAATGCCAACGATTGGAAGCATCTGCGGCAAGGATTCAAAAAAGAAAATCATTCGCCTTCACCGGTCCAGCCCAATGTTTGGCAAAAAATCTGTTTCTGGCTGGGATTGCTGCTGGCCCTGCCGGTGATTGCTTCAACCATCTTCATGATGTATCCGCTGTTGGGCACGAGTGGGCAGGAATGGCTGTTGCATGTGCACGGCTATGCCGGATTGTTGTTGCTGGCAGTTGTGCTGTTGCATGCGTATTTTGTTTTGGCGAATCGCCGAAAATAGTTTTGAGACTGCCGCCCGGGCGGTAGCAGTCTTCAAACCTCGAGATCATGCGCGGAAACCTTTTCGCGCCCTTCATGTTCGGGTTGGCTGTAATCTTAATCAAATTATTGAGGAGAGCATTTCAATGATATTCAAACACGAAAAAAGCCCGGTGCGCCTGCTCGTTGCCATGTTCGCGATGCTGGCGCTGCTGATGATTTCTTGCAGCAAGAACGAGTCTGCCGATCAGGGCGCGACGCAGGAAGCGCAAACACCCGCGGCGGAGACGCCTGCTCCGGAGACGGCGCCAGCCGAGGAGCCGGCAACAATGCCGGCAGAATCGCAACCGGTCGAAACGCCAACACAGGCCGAGGCCAAAACCCCGGCGCCGGCACCGGGAGAAGCGGCTGTGCAACCGGCGCCAACCGCCGCTGAAGTCAAAATGGTTGAGCTTGATATTAAATTGCCCAAGCCCATGTTCATCGGCACGCCGCAAAATATTCAAGTGCCCAAGCTCGAAAAGCCGCTGGGTAAACCGCGCCCGCCTTTCCTTGCGCCTGAAGGCACGACGAATGTTGCTGCCGGCAAGCCGGTGTCAAGCTCGGATGAAGCGCCGGTCATCGGCGAATTGAAAATGATCACAGACGGCGATTGTGAAGCAGGCGACGGCAGCTATGTTGAGCTTGGGCCATTTTTGCAGCATGTCACCATCGATCTCGGCAAGAAGCACACGATTTATGCGATTCTGGCGTGGCATTATCACAAACAGCCGCGCGTCTATTTTGATGTCATCGTGCAAGTCGCGGACGACGCCGACTTCACCAGCAATGTTGCAACGTTGTACAACAATGATCTCGACAATTCGGCGAAAATGGGCGTCGGTGAGGACAACCATTATGTTGAAACCTCCGAAGGCCGCTTGATCGACGCCAAAGGCGTGTCGGGCCGCTATGTCCGGCTTTACAGCAACGGCAACAGCAACGATGATTTGAACCACTACATCGAAGTTGCAGTGTATGGCAAGCCGGTTGGCGCGATTTAGCGTGCGCTTTTATGGTTGTTGGATTGTTGGAGTGATGAAGTGAGGGATTACTAACCGGCATCACTCCAATGATCCACTGATGTTATACTCCATGACTCTTGCACGCCATGTCGAAACCCCTCAAGCCGAATATCATACGCGCCATTCTGGTGCTGGCGATCATTGCTCTGGCTTTGGCTTTGCGCTTGCCAGAATTGCAGCAACGTCCCATGCACGGCGACGAGGCGGTGCATGCCATCAAATTCGGCGCATTGTTGGAAGATGGGTATTATCGTTACGACAGCTTCGAGTATCATGGCCCAACGTTGAATTACTTCACGCTGCTCCCGGCCTGGCTCAGCGGCGCTCACCGCCTCATCCAAGTGAATGAGTGGACGCTGCGCCTGGTGCCGGTTTTTTTTGGCCTTGTTCTTGTCTTGTTGCCGCTGCTGTTGACGGATGCGAGGGGGAAAGCCGCTGCGCTTGTCGCGGCAGCGTTGACGGCAATCTCACCGGCCATGGCTTATTATAGCCGCTACTATATTCAGGAGATGTTGTTGGTGTGCTTTACGGCTGGCGTCATTGTGTGCGGCTATCGTTATGCGCAAAGCCAGCGCCCCGGCTGGGCCGTTACTTTGGGCGTTTTTTTCGGATTGATGCATGCGACGAAAGAAACGTGCATCCTAGCGTGGGCCGCGATGGCCATTGCGTTGCTGGCCATCTGGCGCGGCGAAGCCATCTCACACTTAAAAAGGCTCAATCGCCGCCATGTTCTCGCCGCCGCCATCGCGGCTGCGGCAGTTTCGCTGCTGTTTTTCTCCTCGTTTTTCACGCATACGCGCGGCATATTGGATTCCCTCTTAACCTACAAAACCTATCTCACCCGCGCCGGCAACAACGATCTGCACATTCACCCCTGGCATTACTATCTACACATACTCGCCTATTTTCGTCTCGGCAATAATCCGTTTTGGAGTGAGGGATTGATTCTTGGCCTTGCGATAGTGGGCGGCACTGCCGCCTTTAATAAGAACTGGAGCAGCGGGGCAAATCAAGCACTGTTGCGTTTTCTCGTGTGCTACACGGTTATCATGACAGCAGCCTATTCTTTGATTCCCTACAAGACGCCGTGGAATATGCTTAGCTTTTTGCACGGCATGATTTTGTTGGCCGGCGCCGGCGCGATAGCCATGTTCAAAATGCTGTCCACAAGACCCGCGCGAGCGATTGCATTGATCGTGCTGCTCGGCGGCGGTGTGCATTTGGCCTGGCAATCCTATTTAGCCAACCATCGCTACGACGAGAATCCCGCCAATCCCTACGTCTATGCTCACCCGGTGAATGATGTCTTCAAGATCGTACAGCGCGTCGAAGAGATTGCGCAAATTCATCCTGACGGCCGTAACATGCACGTGCAGGTTATTTGTCCGGATAACGATTATTGGCCGTTGCCGTGGTATTTGCGCGCATTTGACAACATCGGGTGGTGGCAGGAAGTTGATGCCGCGACGCCGGCAGCGCAACTCGTCATTGCTGCGCCGCAATTCGAGCCTGCGTTGCTGCACAAATTCTATGAGTTGCCTCCGCCGGGGCAGCGTTATCTCTACGTTCCTTTGTTTGACGGCTATACGGAATTGCGCCCTCAAATCGAATTGCGTGGTTATGTGAGAAAAGATTTGTGGGATCGCTTGCTGGAACACGAAGCCTCATCGAAAAATTCAAGTAACGACTAGCGCTCTGCGTTTCAATTGTAGAAGTTTTCACACATTCTCAGGCAACCTGGAAATCGAGGCTCATCGAGCATCTTAAAATAGCGCCCACAAAAGCCGAACTCCCACCCCAAAAAGCGAAATTTTTTTCAGTGGGATTTCATTTCAGTGGGCAAGACACCTCCAGAATTTTATTCTGAGATACCAAGGACATAATGGTTTCTTTGGGTAGCGATGGCGCAATCATCACAACACATCGACCTCATCACGAAGCCAGAGGGCGCGATTCCCAACCTGCATCGTTTCGCGCACAAAGCAATGGCGACGATTTATGAGATTTTTATTATCAATGATGACGCGACCTACGCCCGACAAGCGGCGCATGAAGCGTTTCATGAATTGGATCGTCTTGAGGAAGAATTAAGCCGCTTTCGCGCGAATAGCGACATTACACGCATAAACAATCTTGCCGCGCATACGCCGTTGTGCCTCAGTCTCGATACCTTTGAGTGCCTTCAACTTGCCCGACGCATTTCACAGGAAACCAAGGGCGCTTTCGATGTCACAGTCGGCCCGTTGCTGAAGTGCTGGTTGAACCCGGACAAAACACTGCGCACACCCGAGGCCAAAGAATTGGAGGACGCGCGCCGCAATGTTGGCATGCACTTGCTGAAACTGGATGAATTAGAGCATACGGTCACCCTGCTAGCGAGTCCGGTTCATCTCGATCTGGGCGCCATTGGCAAAGGTTACGCTGTTGATGTGATGGCGAATCTATTGCGCGAGTGGGAGATCGAAATCGCTTTGCTGCACGGCGGCCGCAGTTCGGTTTATGCGCTCGGCGCGCCGCCGGAAACCGCAGGCTGGCCGTTGAGCATCAGCAATCCCATGCGTTCGGAACAGCCGCCGATGACGCTTCATCTTTGCAATCGAGCCGTGAGCGGATCGGGTTTGCAAAAAGGCCAGCATATTATCGATCCTCGCTCCGGCCGGCCGCTTGCGGTTAAACGCGCAGCGTGGGCGATCACGCCGGCGGCGGCGGTTTCTGATGCGATTTCAACGGCTTTCATGATCATGACGTTCGAAGAGATTGCAGACTTTTGTGCGCAACACGTTGAAACCCGTGCAATCATCGCTGCAACAGAAGAGCAGGGCCAAGAAAACTTTATGCAATTCGGCGGAGCTTCATCATCGGCGTGATGCGCCTCAGGCGTGTTCTTTTTGTAGAGTTTGCTTGATGGTTTTCAACTCACGGATAATTTGTTTCGGGCTGCGCGTGAAGGATAAACGGCTGTCGCGGTCGCATGTCCATTCCACCGGAAACTCTTTGATGCGGTAGCCTTTGCGCCGGGCGCGTAAAATGATTTCAATATCGAACATGAATCCATTGGTCCGGCAATGGCCGAACAATTCGCGCGCGACCTCACCGCGATAAATCTTGAAACCGCATTGCGTGTCGGACAGTGACGCGGGCACGCGCATCCAGTAAACCGCGAGCCCGCGGAAAATTTTGGCGGTGAAGCGCCGGAGCCATGTTTGAGGTTTGATAATCTTGCTGGCCGCGAGTTTGCGCGAGCCATGCGCGAGATCACAATCGCCGTTCTGAATCATGCGCAATCCGACTAATGCGTTTTCATACGGTATGCACAAACCGCTATCGGCAAACATGAGATACTTGCCGCTCGCCGCGGCCACGCCGGCGCGAATGGCGAAACCTTTGCCGCGATTTTGTTCATAACGAATGACCGTGCATCTCACTTCCGGGCCGCATGTGATACTCTTGGCGACAGCCGCCGTATCGTCGCGGCTGCCGTCGTCGACAACAATGATTTCGCCCGCAAGATGATTGCTTTGCAAAAAAGCGCAAGCCGCCTGAATATCGGCTGCTATTTTTTCCCGTTCTTCGAAAACGGGTATAATGATGGAAAATTCCATGAGGCATGGTATTAAGATTGTGGCTGGCGCGCAACTAAAATTTCAAAGCGCAACTGTTCGCTTTCGCAGGATAAATGCAGTAAAACCGAGGACAAGTGCTTATGATCAAGCCTTTCTTGCAAGACGATGCTTTTCTCGCCGACATTCGGCGCGCTGCAGCAGAACATGAATCGTTTCATCTTTGGTGGCTGGGCCAAAGCGGCTTTCTGCTGCACTGGCAGGGCCGTCATCTCTTGCTCGATCCCTATCTTTCTGATTCATTGACCAAAAAATACGCCAACACTGATCGCCCGCATGTTCGCCTGACGGAGTTGGTAATCGATCCGGCGCGGCTCGATTTTATCGATGTCGTCACCTCCAGCCACAATCATACCGATCATCTCGATGCGGAAACATTGATTCCTCTGATAAATGCCAACCCCGAAATCACGCTTGTGATTCCTGAAGCCAATCGCGATTTTGTCGCTGAGCGCTTGAAGATTGACGCGGCTATGCCGGTTGGCATCAACGCGGGTGAGACCATTGAGATCAAAGCTTTCAGAATCACTGGCGTGCCGGCGGCGCATGAAGAACTTGAATGCGATGAACAAGGCCGTTGCAAGTTCATGGGGTTTGTGATTCAATGCGGACCGTGGACGCTGTATCACAGCGGGGACACGGTTTGGCGTGATGAGATCGTGGGTCGGTTGAAGGATTTTTCTATCGACGTCGCGCTGTTGCCCATCAATGGCCGCAAGGGTGATCCGCGCATCGCCGGAAATCTCAATTCG
Source organism: Cytophagia bacterium CHB2 (assembly GCA_030263535.1). Lineage (NCBI taxonomy): Bacteria > Pseudomonadati > Bacteroidota > Cytophagia > Cytophagia bacterium CHB2. The sequence continues at coordinate 2,149 of SZPB01000242.1, read as the reverse complement.
CAAGAAGCTGTTGCCCTGGCGCGTCAAATCGGCGCGCGGCTTGTGATCCCATGCCACTACGAGATGTTCGCATTTAACACGGCCGATCCGCAAGAATTTGCGCGCGAAGCCGAGACGCAGGGCCAGCGGTATCGTGTGTTAAAATGCGGCGAACGTTGCAGCCCGTTTCCGCAGAAATTATCTTGATTATATGCTTTTTTCTGTGCAATAAGGGGCGTTTCTTGTGTGATTATTGGAGGAACGCAGCTTCACCAACTGCTTTAAACAGGCAGAGCGAGTGCCGCTGCTAATGGGAGAGAATGAATATGACCGAGGGTTATAAACGCTGCCCCTATTGCGACGAAGATATCCGCGTCAATGCCATCAAATGTAAACACTGCGGCAGCTTTCTGACGGAGCCGGCTAGTGCGGGCGCCATTCGCCAAACCGCGATTCGCGAGGCGTTGCTGGCGCGCTATGACGTTTTGGAAGAGATCGGCCGCGGGGGCATGGGGATCGTTTACAAAGCCATCCAAAAAAACCTCAACCGTCCGGTGGCGCTGAAAGTTTTGCCTCCACAATTCACGCCGGACGAGGAATTCCTGCGACGGTTTCACGGCGAAGCGCGCAAGGCGGCGCAGCTCAATCATCCCAGCATCATCACAATTTACGACGAAGGCGTCGAGAGCGGTGTTCATTTCATCGCAATGGAGTTTATCGACGGCGAGGATTTGCGCAGCATCATTTTGCGCGAGCGTTTTTTGCCGGTCAAAACCACGATCAATTGGATTCGTCCCATCATTGACGGCCTGGGCTATGCGCATCGCAAAGGCCTTATCCATCGCGACATCAAAAGCGCGAACATTTTGATCAGCCGGGAAAACCGTCCCGTGCTCACGGATTTTGGTATTGCACGCATTACCGCGGATACTCAATCAACCCGCGCCGCAGACGCGTCACAACTCACTCGCCCGGGCACGATTATGGGCACGCTGCAATACATGAGTCCGGAGCAAATTACCGGAAAGCCTGTGACGCCGGTTAGCGATATTTATTCCTTAGGCGTGGTAATGTATCAATGCCTCACCGGCGAACTTCCCTTTCGCGGGGATACCGATTGGTCAACGATGCACAAAATTGCCAACAATGCGCCGACTGCGCCGCGCGGCATCCGCGGCGATATTCCCATGTCGATTGAGACATTGGTCTTGCGCTGTATGGCCAAGGATCCCTCCCAGCGCTACCAGAGCTGCGAAGAATTGCTGGTTGTGATGGATCAGGCAATAGCGCAAGCACAAGTGCCGAGCGTCACAATAAAATCTTTCGATGCAGACGAGACGCTTGCCGAAGAGCAAACCCGTCTCACGCCCGCGGGCGTTTCTCCGCCGGTTCGTGCAAAAATAAACACCATGCTGCTCATTGCCGGCATTTTCGTACTATCTGCCCTGGGGTTATTATGGTGGCTCAATTCCAGCAAAGATTCAGTGCAAGAAGAAATCGCGCGACTGTTGCGCCAGGCCGAGATGCTCGAACGCGACAACAAGCTTTTTGCGCCGCCGGGCAGCAACGCCTTCCAAGTTTATCAGCAGGTGTTGCAGAGGGATTCGCTGAATCCCGAGGCGGGGTTACGCTTGCAACAGATGCGCGAAGAAGTTTTGCAAAATATTCATACAGCTCTCACACAAGAGGATTATCCCACGGCGCAAAATCTAATTCAGACTGGGTTGGAGCATTTTCGCGGCGACAGCGCGTTCATAAAGTTGCTGCGCTGGCAGGAAATCCCTGAACTGGTGCGGCGAGCGCAACAGCATCTGCGACGCAGACAATACAACAAGGCTCGGGAGATTTGCGCGCAAATTCACGACATTGATCCGCGAAATGAGCCGGCGTTCGACATGCTTGAGAAAATTTTCGCCGTGCATGCAACGGCTCCTGAGCAACAAGCGCCGGACAGCAGCACGATCGCCGGAGGCGCTATTCAAAAGGGCGCAGAGCTGGCGGTGGAAACCCGTCCCAACCCAATGCTGGCAGAGCCGTTTCTGGGAATCTCATTTGTTGCCGTTGCGGGCGGCCCATTTGAAATGGGAGATGCTTCGAATCTCGGACAGGAAGACGAACGCCCGGCGCATCGAGTCGAGGTAAATGGTTTTCGTATAAGCCAGCACGAAGT
>SZPB01000241.1 GCA_030263535.1 Cytophagia bacterium CHB2 | reverse complement strand
ACACGCTTTTGCTTAGTGAATAGAACTCGAATGCCGCCATGCCGCTCTCCACGCCGAAGCCGCTCATTTTGTAACCACCGTAGGGCATGGCCGCATCATAATTGTTGTAGGTGTTGATCCATACCGTCCCGGCTTTGATCGCTTTGGCGAAACGATGCGCTTTCTTGATATCCTTCGTCCAGATCGCGGCAGCTAGGCCGTACATCGTGCCATTGGCAATCTTCAACAATTCATCACCGTCTTGAAACGTCAAAGTCGCGAGCACGGGGCCGAAAATTTCCTCCTGCGCAATGGTCGAATCCGGTTGCACCTGATCAAATATCGTAGGCTGGAAGAAGTAACCTTTGCCCGGCGCGGAATCAGGCTGGCGGCCGCCGACCAGCAGGCGGGCGCCTTCTTGCTCGCCGAGCGCAACATACTTTTTCACGTTCTCCAATTGCGCCGCGGAGACGAGTGGACCGAGCCGCGCCTTGGGATCCATGGGATCGCCGGGCTGCATTTTTTTTGCGCGCTCGATGACTTTCTCGATGAAATTGTCATAGATCGATTTCTCCACCAGCAAGCGTGAACCTGCGGTGCATACTTCGCCCTTGTTATAAAAGATTCCCATGAGCGCCATTTTCGCAGCGGCTTCGAGATCGGCATCGGCAAATACGATATTGGGAGATTTACCGCCAAGCTCGAGATGAAGTTTCTTGACTGTGTTCGATGCGTCGCGCATCAATTGCTGTCCGGTTGCTGTGCCACCGGTCAAGGCGATGCCATCCACGCCGGGATGTTTGACCAATGCCGCGCCTGCGGTGGCGCCGTGACCGGGCACGACATTCAAAACGCCGGGCGGCAGGCCCGCTTCCATACCGATTTCCGCAAGCGCAATCGCCGTCAAGGGCGTTTGCGCCGCAGGTTTCAAAATCACGGTATTGCCCGCTGCCAACGCCGCGGCGACTTTGCGCGAGGCAAGCAGCAGTGGAAAATTCCACGGCACGATCAGGCCGACGACACCCAGCGGCTCGCGCAGGGTGTAGCAGAAATACGGTCCGTTGACGGGAATGGTATGGCCTTCCAGTTTCGTGGCGGCGCCGGCATAGTAGAAATACAAATCCGCGGAATACGGCACATCGATGCGGCTGGATTCCGTGATGGTTTTGCCGTTATCCATGGTTTCGAGTTTGGCCAGCTCGTCGGCGCGCGCCATGATGCGCTCGCCCATCTTCCAAATAATTTTAGCGCGCTCCGCCGCATTCATCTTGCCCCACGGGCCGTCGAGCGCGGCGCGTGCGGCTTGCACGGCGCGATCGACGTCTTCCGCGCCGCCTTCTGCAATGTGTGCAATGACTTCCGTTGTTGCCGGATTGATGGTGGGGAAGGTTTTGCCGCTAAGCGCGTCTTCCCAGTTGCCGTTGATGAAGAGTTTGGTGAGCATGTGAAGAAGAATCAAAAATGATAAAAAGAGCCTATGTCTTAGGAAGAAAATACTGAATAGAAATACAGATGTCTTGAAATTTTAGGAGTCGGGTTGTTTGCCGTTGGTTATTTGCCTGCAAAATTCGGCTTTCTCTTCTCATTGTACGCCGTCAAGCCCTCTTTCGCGTCTTCGCTTTGGAAGAGCTGTTGTTGCAATTCGCGTTCGATGGCCAGGCTCTCGCTGAACGGCACTTCCAGGCCGGATTGCACAGAACGCTTGATCAACCCGACGGCCTTGCTCGCTTTATTCGGCGGCAGGAATTGGCGCGCGTATTCCACCGCTTTTTCCCAGAAGCCTTCCGCCGGATAAACATAATTCACCAGCCCCATCTGCTCCGCTTCTTCGAATTCGAACGTGCGGCCCGTAGTCATCAACTCGATCGCGCGCGCTTTGCCCACCAGGCGCGCCAGACGCTGCGTGCCGCCGGTGCCGGGCAATACGCCGAGTGTTACTTCCGGCAAGCCGATCTTGCCTGCGCCCTTTTTGGCGATGCGAATGTCCGCCGCCATCGCAATTTCTAAACCGCCGCCGACGCAGTGGCCGTTCAACGTCGCGATCACGAGTTTGGGCGTTTGTTCAAGGCGGGTCAGGGTCTCGTTGGCGTGCAAACAGAAGAAGTATTTGAAGCGCGGCGTCACCTCTTGCAGCATGCGAATGTTCGCGCCGGCGCAGAAAAATTTTTCGCCTGCGCCCTTGAGCACGATCACGTGCACGCTGTCGTCCATGCGCGCCTCGAGAATGGCGGTATCGAGTTGCCGCATCATTTCATAAGTATAAGTGTTGGCCGGTGGATCAGTCAATTCGATAATGGCCAGGCCGTTGTCGGTGGAGTAATTCACCAATTTTTTGTCGGACATCTCCATCTCCTTCTGTTGGGCAAGTGATGATGAGGTTGAATTGCCAAAGAGAATAATTTTTCGAGAAGCTTTGGTTGCATTATTTTAGGACGTGACGTAAATACTCAAAAAAACGATGAATGTCAAGACTGGTAGGAAGAGCTGAAAATCGTCAAAAAAGTTTATAAAAATGCAGCTCGCGCAACTCCCGGCGCAAGGCTAAAATGGAATGTTGTGAACCGGAAGCACTGACTGTGTCGCGAGATTTTTTATATGTTGCCATTCTCATCAACAATGTTATCGTTCAATCACCGCGGTATGGTGGATTTAAACTCAAATCATGGCGCGCGTACGAGGATAACGCGGCCAGGCAATCGTCAGATTAAGAGTCGAGCTGCATAAAAAATGAAGATGGCCGGTTTTCGAATTCTCGTGCATTATTGCATTGGAATTCAAACGTTTTAAATGAGGAGGATCAGGTGAAGAGGTTTTCAATTACGCCGATTGGAATCATTCGATCAGAAATTAAAAGCCGAAGAGAAGCGCCATTGTTTTATACCCAAGGCGCTCCCAACGCTTTTCTGGAGATCTTGCCGGCGTATGCAGAAGGTTTGCATCGCATGCAAGCCGGCGATGACATCATTGTCATCACCTGGCTCCATCGCGCGCACCGGGAGGTTCTGAAGGTTCATCCCAGAGGAGATGTTGCCAATCCTTTGACAGGAGTATTCTTGACGCGCTCACCCGATCGCCCCAACCCGGTGGGGCTTCATCGCGTGAAGGTTTTGGAGATAAAGCGAAACCGTTTGCATATTGGCGCAATCGAGGCCATCGATGGCACTCCCGTGATCGACATCAAACCTGCGGTTAAATCAAATGATCACTAATCGTGCTTTGCAGCGTTGTGCGGGTTAATGATTGGCGAGTGGATATTTTATTCGGCTTGGCAGGATTTAAGTTTATTCAGCAAAAATCGCCGCTCCGGTTCCGTTCCCACGAGCGTCAGAGCTTGCTCATAGCAGGCCGCTGCTTTTTGTGTATCACCCAGTTGCATGTGAAACTCCCCGAACGCTGCCGGCAAAAGATGATACGTTTGCATCGCCGGCAGCCGGCTGATGCACTCAAGCTCTTTGATACCGGCTTGCGGGCCGGCGATCATCGCCACCGCCACCGCCCGATTGAGCGCAACCACCGGCGACTGATCCCGCCGCCTCAAATCGTCATACAAAGCGAGAATACGTGACCAATCCGTTTGAGCAAAACTGGGCGCGAGTGTGTGATGCAGAGCAATTTCAGCTTGCAGGTGATACACCGTCAACTCCTCGCCCTGTCCGGCTTGCGCCAGGTGATACAAACCCGCATGAATAAATTTCTGATCCCAGCGGCTGCGATCTTGTTCCGCCAGCAAAAAGAGATTGCCTTGGTCGTCGACGCGGCTGGGCAAGCGCGCGGCCTGCAAATACATCAGCGCCAACAGGGCATGCGTTGCCGGAAGATTGCCGGCAGGATGCTCGGCCAGCAGCGCCGTTAAGCGAATCGCTTCCGCGCATAAGTCCTGCCGCACCAAAGCTGCGCCGGCATGCGCGTTGTAGCCTTCGTTGAAGAGCAGATACAGCACCTCCAGCACGGCCTGCAAGCGGCGGCGCAAATCGCCGTTTTCGGGAGCGCGGAGTGAAATGTTCTCTGCGCGCAGTTTGCGTTTGGCGCGCACCAGGCGTTGCGCAATCGTGGCCTCAGCGGTGAGAAACGCCCGCGCAATTTCTGTCACACTGAAACCACATAAAATCTTCAGCGTCAACGCAATTTGCACCTCCCGCGGCAAAATGGGATGGCAGCATGCAAACATCATCGCGAGTTGATCGCTTTTGAAGCCGGCAGGCGCAATTTCATCGGAAAGATTCAAGTCCTGTTCCAGCCGCCGCGCAATCTCTTCTTTTTTATTTCGAAAGGAGGCTTCGCGCCGCAGCGCATCGAGGGCGAGGTTTTTGGCGGTCTGCAAAATCCAGCCGCCGGGATTTTGCGGCACGCCGCGAAACGGCCATTGTTGCAAAGCTTTGAGCAGCGTCTCCTGCACCACATCTTCTGCGAGATCGAGATGCTCCCAGCCGAAAATGCGTGTCAGCGTCGAAATCACCTGCCCGGCTTTGTGGCGAAACAAGTGATCGACTAAATCATTGACGGCGCCGGCGCTATTTTGATTGGCGGCGATCACGGTTTATTTCCCCAGCGCGCGTTTCAGAAAAGCATTCATGCCCCGGCCGGCGCGGCAATACTGCATCAAGAATTCCGGCAAATTTTTCTTGAGAATTGTTTCGGCCTCCAGCTCGGCGGCATAATAAAATTGTTTGTTGGCAAGCAACGGTTGCTGCAACGCCGCTTCTTTGAATTCGCTGGGCAGTACTTTATTCTTTTCGCCCTGCAGCGTCACATATTTTTTCTTGAAGTCCTTGTCTCGCAGCAATGCCTGGAATTCTTTGGGATGATTCACGATGGCCCGCCGAATGCGATAAACACTTTCGTTTGCCGGCGTATACACGCCGCCCGCGAGCATCACCATGTCTGCCCCGAATTGCAAATAGAACCCGGGCGTTTCATGATCGGCGCGGCCGGCGGGTGAAATGAGCGCCGCCATATGCGTTTTGTAGGGCGTTTTGTCCTTGGAAAAACGAACGTCGCGATTGATCCGGAAAATCGCCTCTTTTGCCGAGATTCTGACCTCGGTATCTTCGGCATGAATGCGCGCGATCAGTTGCTCGACAAAGACGGTAAAAGGCTTTTTGACCTCGTTTTCATAACGTTCCCGGTTGGCTTCGAACCAGGCTTTGCTGTTGTTCTTCGCCAGGCCGCGAAAAAATTTCAAGTACTCCGGTGTGAAATAACTCATATATCCTCGCTTTCACCGTCCGGGCGCTTGCGGTGAATGTGATGATTCACCGCAATGCGCGCGGCCGGCATTGATTCAATGGGGATTGATTTCGCGTATTTCAATGCTGCCGCTGAAACCGAGATGCGGGCATTCCTTTGAGATTTCCGTGGCTTCTTCGAGGTTTTTCGCCTCGATCAGAAAATAACCGCCGACAATCTCTTTGGTTTCGACGTAAGGCCCGTCGACAATGAATTTCCCGTTTTTCATGGACAAGACACACCCGCCTTCTTTGAGATCGTCGCCGCCACGATATCTGCCATCTGCTCTCAGCTTGTCCGCCCAGGCGAGATACTTCTCCAGAACTTTTTGCATTTCCTCGGGAGAATAAACCGGAAATTCTCCATTGCGCAACAACAAAATGAACTGCGCCATAACACCCTCCTGCTTGGTGATGCGATTCGTTTTTGTCGCCGTCCTCACGCAATAAGGCATGCCGTTGGCGTCTGACACCAAAACTCGAGGAGGACGGCCTGGATTTCCACAGACAAGACGATTGAGCCGCGAAAAAATCGACAAGAATCCCGGCAATTTTTCGGCAGCGCGCGCGTTCAGCCGGTTTATGTATCCCCGGGTTTGGTTTGCGAATTGGGCCTTTTGAAACTCGTTCCCAGCAAAGAAAACGGAAACTGCAAGGCGGCACGCAAGCCGGCAATGGTGGAAAGATTCAGCATGAAGCGACGTGCTTCGGCGATCAACTCAAGTACAACGATTTCTTCTTCCACCTCGCCGACTTCTTTGACTTTGGCAAGTCGGTGCATGGCATATAAACCGACCAGGCATGCGAGTATAAAAAAGAAATCCCAATGCTGCAAATCGAGAGTTTCAAATGTCATCTCGCCTGCCGGACTTTTCCATCTCACTGTCCACGACAGCGCATAGTCCGAAAAAACGTCCACAAAGTTTCCGCCCAAAATGGGTGCAATGCCGGCCGCGGTGGAATTCACCAGGCTGTTCGCGGCCAAGTAAGCCGTCGCCTGTCCCTGCGGTGCAAGTTTCAAACCGATATTGCCGGTGGCCAGCGTCACACCGGCAGTCGCGATTCCCATGAAAATGTGAATAACAATGAGCAGCGGCATGGTCAACAGATATTTGTTCGGCAGCGTGGTGAAGGTGAAAACAAAAATGCAAATGATGTACAACGGCCCGGCCACGCTCAGCACGGATTTGTTGCTGAAGCGATCGGACAAACGTCCCCAAATGCGAAAGAAGAGCAGATTCATAATCTGACTCAACACTTGCAAGGTGATGATAGCGCGCATGTGCAGGCCGAGCATGGTGAGCATGTACACCGTGAAAAACGGCGCCGCCAGATTGATGGCAAAGTTCCAGGCGCCTTGAAACATGATCAATCGCCGGAAGTTTTTTTCTTTGAACGGTTGCAGCAGCATGGCGGAAAACGGCAGATGTTTTTCGGTGGTGGGCATGCGCGGCTCGGGAATCCTGGAAATGACATAGACGCCGAGCAAACCTGCAGAGGCGCCTGCCAGGAACAATATCGAGTAGCCAAAAACTTTAGCGGTGTGAAAGTAATCCGCGAACCAATCGATATAGAACCCGGCGCTCAAATTGAGCACGATGCCGAAGCCGGCCATCAACGCCATGCGCTTGGCGAAGAATGCGCCCAGGCGGTTTTGCGGAATCAAGTCGCGCATCCAGGAATTCCAACTGCAGCCGGAAATGGCGCCGAAAACCGCATAACCAAGAATGCAAGCCGTCAGCGCCGCCAATGCAGTTGCACCGGCCAGAAAAAAGGGAATGGTGCAGACAGCCAGCAAAAATAGCCGTGCGAGAGCAGAACCGAACACGCAAATCGCCCGGCGCACGCGATATTTTTCGATGAGGTAGATGGAGGGAACCTGCACGAGTTGCGCAAGAAACGGGATGGCGGCCAATAAACCGATGAGGGCATTCGAAGCCTCGAATTGCAGCGCGTAATCAACCAGAAAAGCGCCGCCGGTGAGGGTGAGCATGGCCTGGGTGGTCAGGCCGTCCCGCAACACGCCGCGCAAGCCGGCCTGCACGTCTTGTTCAGTAAGGTGTTCTTTCGGATGAAAAATGTTCACGATAGCATTCGCATGTGTGGTGTGATCTTACTTTTCGCCGCCCGTGATTTCACGCGGCAGCGGCGAGGCGAGCGGTACGGGATCGCGGCGGCCCGCATAAATCGAGGCGAGAATGCCCACCGTCAGCAAGCTGGCTATAACGATGAGAGACGTCGTGGTGGGGATGGGATGGTGATGCGTGAGAATCATTTTGACGCCGACATAACTCAGAACGAAAACCAGGCTGTGTTTGAGATAGCGGAACTTGTCCATCATCGCGGCGAGGGCAAAATAAAGCGAGCGCAAACCGAGTATAGCGAAGATGTTCGAAGTAAAGACGAGAAAAGGATCGTGCGTCACCGCAAAAATCGCCGGTATCGAATCGATCGCGAATAAGACGTCCGTGCTTTCAATGACGAGTAGAACCAGAAACATCGGCGTCATGGCGCGCCGCCCTTCGAGGTGTGTGAAAAAATGCTGGCCCTCAAAATCTTTGCTCACCGGATAGAAGCGGCGCGCCAGACGTACCAACGGATTTTTGTCAGGTTCGAGCGTTTCGTGGCGGGTAATCATCATTTTGACGGCGGTGGCGATGAGCAAGCCGCCGAAAATGTACGTCATCCAGGTGAAACGTTCGATGAGGGCCGTCCCCGCCACGATCATCGCGCCGCGCAAAATTACCGCGCCAACGATGCCCCAAAACAAGACGCGATGCTGATACATCGCCGGCACTTTGAAATAAGAGAAGATAACGGCAATCACGAAGATATTGTCGAGGCTGAGGGATTTCTCAACAATATATCCCGTGAAAAATTGCAGCGCGGCCTGGCCGCCCGGGAGCAATTCCCCGTCTGCGTTGCCGATGTTCAGCCAGTTGCTTTCATACATGAAATAAATGGCAACGTTGAAAACCAGCGCCAGCAGAATCCAAAATGCCGTCCAGAGCAGCGCTTCTTTGGCTTTAATCACATGAGCGTGGCGATTGAACACGCCCAAATCGAGCGCCAGCATCAATGCGACTAGCAGCAGAAAACCCAACCACAGCCAGATGTCCATTGTGAACTCTTTCCTCTTTGATGCCGCGAATGAACGCGAATATTCGCCAATTTCGATATTCGCGTTTATTGGCGTCCATTCGCGGTTTGAAATATGAGCAAATTATTTACGCGAGAATCCTCAAGTCACCAGCAAAACCCAGACTGTGCCGATGATCAATGTAGTCAGCGTTAGCGGCAAGCCGATTTTGACGTAATCTCCAAATTTTAAGCGTACGCCGTAGCCCGCCGCCTTCTCCGCGACGATGAGATTTGCGATACTGCCGAGCAAGGTTAGATTGCCGGCCAACGTACTCGCCATCGCGAGCAGATACCACAGCGTTTGCGAGTCCCGCGGAATGTCCTGCATCAACAAAACCGCAGGCACGTTGCTGACGAGATTCGACAGGATCGTGCAAAGCGTGACAAAGATCACGGGTTGGTCGAGCGCAAATCCGCGTGACGATAAGCTCGCCAGCGCCTGCGCCATGAGGCCGCGTTCTTGCAGCGCGCCGACGATGACAAACAACGCAATGAACAGCATCATGAGATTCCAATCCACCAGCGCAAAAAGTTTTTCCGCGGGATTGCGGCGGGAGGGCAACAACAGCGCCGCGGCGGCCAGCGCACAAAGCTCGCGCGGCCAGCCCGCTAAAAAAGCCAGCAACAACAAACCGGTGATGATCAGCGTCTTTTTGATCGAGCGATAATCCGGCTTCAAGGTCGCCAGTTCGTGCGGAAGTTGCGTGATCGCGCTGGCCTCCGGCGAGGTTTTGAATTCATCGCGCCAAAACAGGCGCACAACCCCGACGTTGGCGGCAATGCCCAGCAGTGTGACCGGCGTCATCACGAGCAGGTAGCGGCCAAACTCCAGATTGGAAACCTGGCCGATGAACATGTTTTGTGGATTGCCGATCAACGTCGCGACACTGCCAATGTTGCTCGAGGTTGCCAGCGCGATTAAATAAGGCAATGGATTGCGTTTTGAAGTTTGTGCGACTTCGCAGAGCACGGGCGTGAAGGCGAGACAAACGATGTCATTCGCGAAAACGCTCGAGAGCAGGGCGCTGGAAGTGACAATCCCAATCAAAAGTGTGAGCGGGCGATGGGCAAAGGTGAGAACATGTTTCGCCACCAGTCGATAAAAACCGGCCACGCGCAATTGCGCGGAAAGAATCATTAAGCCGAAGAGCAGCAACAACGTTGAATAATCGACTGTCGAGGTGGCTTGTTCCACCGTGAGCGCGCCCGCGACCATCAGCGCAATCGCCCCAAAAATCGCAATGCCGGTACGATCGATCTGCAAACCGGGAATTCGGCCAAAGGCAATGCCGAGGTAGGTTACGACAAAGATAAAAATGGTAAGGTGATCAAGCGAATTGATCATGTGTGATCAGGGTATCCTTTTCTGAACAGCTCGCTTACTTGCAAAGCTGCGGGCGAAGATAACCGAAGAGAGTTGTAAAGCGCAAGGGCAAATTGCGAATTTGTTGCAAATAACCGCGGCTTGCATTATCGGCACGATTTCTTATTTTACTGTAGTTTGGCAAATTTTCATGTTCTTTTTCAAAAATTGGCTGAAAAGGCCAGCCAATCCTGAGGTATGGACAGACCTCACCACTGTCCCCGC
>SZPB01000240.1 GCA_030263535.1 Cytophagia bacterium CHB2 | reverse complement strand
TCATGATGCCCACGCCTGCCACGATCAATGAAATCGCAGCAATGATAAGCCCGGCCCAGCCCGCAACACTCGTGAGTTTGTTCGCAGTTTCGATGAGAGAGCCGCTCGAAAAAATTTCAAAATCGTTTTCCGCGCCGGGCAGGACTTTGCGAATGGCGCGCAAAATGCCGGTGACTTGATCGACGGTGGTCTCATAAGCCGAGGCGCTGGGCGCCTGAATCTGAATCGACATCGAGCGTTTCGAGCCGTAAATTTTTTCGAAGGTGCTCAACGGAATCATCACCAGGTTATCCTGGCTATTGCCAAAAACCCGGCCTTTTTCTTCCAGCGCTCCGACAATCAAGAAACGCTCGGCATCCACACGAATCTCGCGCCCCACCGGATCTTCAAACGGGAAAAGCCGGCCGATTAAATCGTGGCCCAAAACCGCCATGTGCGCGCTGTATTGCTCATCGGTGGGATTGACAAAGCGGCCGTTGCGCAGCAGATAACCATTGTTGTCAAGATACTCGCTGGTGACGCCAACGATCATAATCGTCGGCGTGGTTTTGCGATCTTGATAGCGCACGACGCCGCCGAATTGCATATGTTCGCCGCTCACGCTTTTTGCCAGCGTGGCATATTTCATCACCGCATCCAACTCGTCTTCGCGCAAATCTTTACGATTTTGATAGCGCCGCCATTGCTCGTGGCTGGTGATGATGGCGGGAAATTTTTGAATTTGAAAGGTATTTGCGCCCAACACCGTGAGCTGCTTTTCCAAATCCCGCTGAAAGCCGCCCACAATTGCTTGCATGCCGATAATCGTCATCACGCCGATGATGACGCCGAGCAGCGTGAGCGACGAGCGCAATTTGCTGGCGCGAATCGCGCTCAGGGCAATATCGAGGTTTTCGCTGAAAATCATAGGGCATTCCTGCAAGACAAATTAAGAGGGCGCTACACCAGCGCCGCATACAATCCCATTTGCCTTTGTTGGTTTGATTTTTTTGCTGGCGTCTTTGGCTTTACTCATAGCGCAATGCTTCCGTCGGACTTAGGCGCGCGGCTTTGTTGGCGGGATAGATGCCAAAAAACAAGCCGATGGTCACGACAAAGCCCAGCCCGAGCAAGATGATCCACGGCGAAAAAACCACCGGAAAAGAAAAGGCCTTTTCGATGAGCAGGGCAACGCCCATGGCGGCGCCGATGCCAAGCATGACGCCGAGGCTGCAAATGATCATGGTCTCCACCAAGAATTGCCAGAGAATATCGCGGCGCTTTGCGCCAATGGCTTTGCGCACACCGATCTCGCGCGTGCGCTCCGTCACCGAAACCAGCATGATGTTCATGATACCGATGCCGCCGACGAGCAGCGAGATCGACCCGACGCCGATGGCAAGCGCCCACAACCCGGCCGTCAGGCTGTTGTAGAAATTCATCAGCAAGCTTTGGCGGTTGATGGAGAAATCATCTTCTTTGTGCGGCGCCACCTTGCGCACGCGCCGCAAAATGCCGGTCAACTCATCCTGCGCCTCGTCCAACAGATCGGCGTGCTGCACCTTGACTTGAATTTCAACCGAGCGGCGCCGGCCGAAAGCATTTTCAAACGCGCCGATAGGCACCACCACCAAGACGTTGGGATTCCAACCAAAAACTTTTCCGCGTTCCGTCAACACACCCACCACGCGAAAACCGCGATTAGCAAGACTGATGCGCTTGCCGACGGGATCTTCACGACCGAACAGTTTTTCGGCGATTTCTGCGCCCAACACACACACGTTGCGGCGATAGTCAACATCCATCGTTGTGATGAAACGTCCGAGCTCGGGACCGGTGTTGTTGGTCTGAATATAATTGTCATTCGAGCCAACAACTAAAACACCGCTAATGCCGGTGTCCTCGTATTTCACGTTCACGCGCGTGTAGATGCTGGGCGTCACGGCTTTGGCGAGGGTGGCATACTTCACCACCGCGTCATACTCGCGCATGGTGATGTCTTTGCGATTGCGAAAGCGCGCCCATGCTTCTTGATCGTTGTTGACCCAGGCAAATTTCTGAATGTAGAGCGTGTCGGTTCCAATGGAGGAAATTTCATCGTAAAACGATTTATTGATGCCTTGAATCAACGCGACTATCGTGATCACCGTCATGACGCCGATCACAATGCCGAGCGTGGTCAACAAAAACCGCAGCTTGTTCGCGCGCAACGCCTGAAGGGCAATGAGGATGCCCTCCCACAAATCCAGGAAAAGGAGCAACATAAAATTTAGCGCCTTTGCGGTTTATTGCGATAATCCGGCGCGAGGCCGCGCCAGACAGGTCAGACATTAATTCTTGCCGGGCACCGTCGTATCCGACTCGATGCGGCCGTCGCGCAGGCGAAGAATGCGGTGGGCATGCTCGGCGATGTACTCTTCGTGCGTGACCAAAATAATGGTATTGCCTTGATTATGCAAGTCGGAAAAAATGTTCATAATCTCGTCGCCCGTGGCGGTATCGAGATTTCCGGTCGGCTCGTCCGCAAGAATGATGGAGGGATTATTCACCAGCGCACGCGCAATCGCGACACGCTGGCGCTGGCCGCCCGACAGTTCGTTCGGTTTGTGCGTCATGCGATCAGCCAGGCCGACACGCTCCAAAGCCGCTTTTGCCTGTGCGCGCCGCTTGGAGGCGGCGACGCCGGCATAAACCAGCGGCAACTCGACGTTGTGCAGCGCGGTCGCGCGCGGCAGCAAATTAAAGGTCTGAAACACGAAGCCGATGCGGCGATTGCGGATTTCCGCCAACTGATCGTCATCCATTTTGTGCACGTCTTCGCCGCCGAATTGATACTTGCCCTCGGAGGGCGTATCGAGACAGCCGAGTATGTTCATCAACGTGGATTTGCCGGAGCCGGAGGGCCCCATGATCGCGACATACTCATTCTCGCCGATTTGAACGTCAACGCCGCGCAGCGCGTTCACCTTGATCTCGCCGATCTCGTAAATCTTAAAAAGCTTTTGCACGTCGATTAGCATGATCGTTTCCTCGTTTCTTACACCCGCGCACAACCGCTTGCGCAGCGGGCACAACTGCTCTGGCAAAAAATGGTTTGTTAAGACTGCTCCTTCTCACCCTTCAGCGGCGTTTCTTCCTTTTTGATTTTCACCGCCTCGCCGTCTTTCAGCGTTTTTGAGAGTATGCGATAGGGGCCGGTGATCACCTCATCACCCTCCTGCAGCCCGCTCAGCACCTCCACATGCGTATCATCGCTGATGCCCGTAATCACCGGAACCATCACCGCTTTGCCTTCGCGAATGACGAACGCAACTTCGATCAGGTCTTTCTTGGCGGCGATCACCGGCTCATTTTTCGCTTCATCAGTGGAAGCGACTTCCCGCACCTTGGATTGTTCTTCCCGTTCCTGTTTGGCGGCGCGACTCTCCATGTAGGCGAGCGTCGTATCCTTTAAATCGCTTTTGGGCCGCACGGTGATGCATTGAATCGGAATATTCAACACCTGCGGATGAATCTCGGTTTGAATGTCAACCGTAGCCGACATGCCGGGCCGCAATTTGGGATGGTTTTCTTTGATGCCGACTGTAACGTCGAAATTCGTCACTTCTTCCTGCGTGCCGCGGCCGGTGGTGGTCGCCATATTCGCAATTTCGGTGACTTCGCAAGCCAACGGATGATCAGGAAGGGCATCAACTTCGAGCTTGGCCTGATCGCCCAATTCAATCAACACGACGTCGTTTTCATCGATTTGCGCGATCATCTCCATCGCGGAAAGATCGCCGACTGTCATAATCACATCCGAGGTGAATTGCGAGCCTAGCGCAATTTCACCGACTTCCTTGTTGAGTTGAATCACGGTACCGTCAATTGGCGAGATCAGCGTGGTTTTGGAAAGATCGTCCTGCGCCTGGTTCAACGCCGCGCGCGCTTCATCAACGCTGCTTTCCGCCAGTGTGAGCGAGGCTTTGACGCTTTCAAGCTCCGCTTGGGAATAGAGGCTTCTGGAGAAAAGCTCCTGGCCGCGCTGATAGTCGCTGCGCGCTTTCAACAGGTTGGCTTCGGCGGATTTCAGATTCGACTTGGCGCGGTCCAGGGCCGCAACATAGCGTGTGCGATCCAGCTCTCCCAGGACCTGGCCTTTCTTCACGGCATCGCCTTCTTTCACGTTCAGACGAACAATTTCCGCCGAAACGTTCGCCGAAATTTTGACTTCAATAACCGGTTTCACTTTGCCCGAGCCGGACACCGTCTGAATGACATCCGAGCGCCGGACTTTTTCAGCCTGCACTTCGGTTTGATCGCTACGGCCACGGCGCATATTAAAAAAAATAAGCGCGCCGACCAGCACGATACCCAAAATGCCGATTAGCAATTTCGTGCGTTTTGACATTTAAATTTCCTTCACATAGAAAGCATAAAATTCTTACAAGCCTCGTTGCGCCTGCCTTGGGGGCTGGCAAATCATGCACAGCCTCGTGGAGAAAAATGTCTCCCTCACCGGAAATCAATTTAAGGAGACGGAATAACAGACGCCGCGTTCCTAACAAAAGCGGACGAGTTATTGGCCCAGGGTTCCCATGCTGGCCTTCAACTGCGCGTTGGCAATCATGCTGTCATATTTTGCGCTTACCAGCGTCGAGCGCGCGCGCGTCAAATTGGCCTGGGCCGTGATAATATCCAGCAGTGTGCCGGCGCCCACTCGATAGCGTTCTTGCGCCAGGCGCAAGTCTTCCTGAGCGGAGGCCAAATTTTCGGTGTTAATCGCGGTGATTTCCTGCCAGGCCTGCAATCTCAGCAGCGCTTGTTCCGCCTCCAGCCGAATGTTGCGCAAACGATCGGTATAATCTTCTTCAGCAATGCGATAATTCAAGCTCTCGCGCTCGAGGTTGGCTTGATCCGAGAATCCATTGAACAAATTCAAGCGCATGTCGATGCCCACCGAGCCGTTCCAGTTTTTGTCAAAATCCGAATAAACACGCCCGAACTCGTTGTGCGTGCGGCGATACGCTCCGGAGAGCGAGAAGCTTGGCAAATAGGCCGAGCGCGCAATGCTTTTGCCGATGCCGGCGCTGCGCATTTGAAATTTGTAGCTCTGCAGCTCAGGATTTTTTTCAATTGCGACGTTTAAAACGTCTTCCAGAGTATAGGAGCGCGTTTCCGGCAATGCTTCCATATCAATAATATCAAGTTCAGCATCCGGCGGGCGGCCCATGGCAACGTTCAACAGCGAACGCGCATTGCGCACTTGATTCTGCTGCGTGATGAGATTGATGCGATCATTGCCGAGTTGCGTACGCTGGCGAAAAACGTCGCCTTGCGCCACCGAGCCGATCTCGTACATGCTTTCGGTGCGTTTGAGCTGCTCTTCACTCGACTTTGCGGCATCCTCATAAACCGCCAAAAGTTGGCGCTCTTTCAAATAGCCAAAGTAGCGCTGATGCACGAGCAAAATCGTGTTTTGTTTGGTCGACTCAAATGTCTTGGCGCTGGCATCTTCGCTGGCGCCCGCTTGTCTGATGCGATTCCAGCTTGCGCCAAAATCAAAAAGCGGCAGCGAAGCGGAAATTTGCGCGGAATGATCACTCGTACTGAAGCCGGCTTGCGTGAGGGTGCGGCGTTCGTAGACGGCCTGGCCGGTTACCGGATCAAAACCCACAAGCACGTCGCCAAGCCGCGTGCGATTGCCTTGACGGAAACGGCCGGAGGAGAGAGAAAGATCGAACGACGGCAACACGCCGGAACGCGCAGTGGTCACTTGCGTACCCGCAATGTTCAGCCGGCGCTGCGCATTTTGCAGCGCGGAATTGCCGCGCAGCGCAACGGCAATACACTCGTCCAACGTCAAGGCCTTGCCGTTTTGCGCCAAAGCGGCGCCGGAAAGGGCAACCGTAGCCAGCAGCAGATAGAGTGTGATTCGTTTCATGATAATTGTGACGCTCCTTCCTTAGTTATCGTTTAACTGGTCATCGTTTTCACGGCGACGCCAATGGCCACAAAAATGGCCCACCACACAAACACAGTGATCATGCTCTTCTTCGTTGAAAATTTATAGGCCGCAGCAAAACCAAAACCGGCGACGGCCACCCACCAAATATTAAGCAAATCTATTTGCGACAGCAACGTATGCAACACACTCTTGCTGTCTCCGGAGGGCAAAAGCCCAGCCAGGCTGGTTGCGCTTTCCATCACCCCTCGCGCTTTCATCACCGGCGCGTTAATGAGCGAACTTACCAGCGTAATCACGCCGCTCCAGCATACCGTGGAAAAAAGCGTTTTGAATTTGGTTTGACCGCCCAGCAGAATGTTGCCGGTGAACATCAAGAGGCCGCCGATGGCCAGATAAAAAACGCCCGTGCCCAACACCGCAAAGATCGGTGTGGTGATCTTCATCACCTTTTCCATGCCGGCAATTTGCTCTTCGGTCATGTTCGGGTTTCTTTTCAGGGTTTCCGTGCGCTGCGTTTCGATGATGAGATCTTGTGTATACAAGGAAAACGCCAACGCAGACACGCAAACGAGAATCAACGGTATCAGCCAACTCGGGCGCGCCGCAATGTCTTGCATCGTCGCCGACGGCGAGGTGAATACGCCAATCAGGCGTTCCACAAAACTTTTGGATTTGGGGGTTACGGTTGAACTGGAACTCGGGTCGTTGTAAGTCATCTTCCTCCTCCACAGGTTTAGCTCTGGGGTTCAAAAACAGTGCTTTAAGACGAACGATTTAATCAAAAGTTTCCGCATAATTTAAACTTGCCTGAGGCGCTTGCGCCATGATTTCATCTTTAATATTCAGCAAATATGCGCGCGCCGCGCCATGCTCATTGGGAATTACGCCCTCTAAAATCGCTTCTTCAATTGCGGTTTTTAATTTGCCCACCAGCGGGCCGGGCTGCAATTGGCAGAGCGTCATAATCTCGTCGCCGCGTACCGGCGATTGAAACGCGCGCATGCGATCTTTTTCTTCCACTTCATTGAGGCGCCGCACGACGAAATCAAAATTTTCGAGATGCTGTTTGCGGCGCTGTGCATTGCCCGAGGTGATATCCGAACGGCAGAGCGTGAGCAAATCTTCCAAATCTTCGCCGGCTTGAAACAGCAACCGGCGGTAGGCGGAATCGGTACACTCTTCTTCCGTAAGCGCAATCGGGCGCAGATGCAAACGTGTCAGTTTTTGCACATAGTTTGACCATTCCATCGGCAGCTTGAGCCGGCGAAAAATCGGGGGAATCATGCGGCCGCCAACGTCCTCGTGGCCATGAAACGTCCAGCCTTTGCCGGGCTTGAATTCTTTCGTGCGCGGTTTGGCGATATCATGAAACAGCGCCGCCAGGCGCAAGGGTATTTTATCCGACACGCTGCTGAGATTATTCAAGACCATCAGCGTGTGATTGAACACGTCCTTGTGCTGATAGCCGGCGTATTCTTCCACGCCTTTCAATTCGACCAGCTCCGGCAAAATGATTTGCAGCACGCCGGATTTGTCGAGCAGATCGAACCCGATCGAGGGTTTGGGCACAGCCACGATTTTGAGCAATTCTTCGGTAATGCGTTCTTGCGAAATAATGCCCAGCCGCTCGCGCATTGCCGCCATCGCAGCAAATGTTTTTGTTTCGATTTTGAATTGCAATTGCGCCGCGAAACGAATGCCGCGCATGAGGCGCAGCGGATCATCATTGAACGTTGCGCCCGGCTCCAATGGCGTACGGATCACGCCGGCCTGCAAATCCGTGCGGCCTTCGAAGGGATCGTGCAATCGCCCGGCGTCCGGCGCATGCAGGGCAACCGCCATGGCATTTATGGTAAAATCCCGGCGCGCCAAATCGGTGGACAAATCCGCAGGCTCCACCTCGGGTTTGCGCGAATCGCCGCGGTAGCTTTCCTTGCGTGCGCCCACGAACTCGAGTTGTTGCCCCTGCCAGCGCAGCATGGCGGTGCCGAATTTTTGGAAAACCGTAGGCTTGGCGACGCGCAGATGCCGCGCCAGCGCGGTGGCGAACTGAATGCCGTCGCCAACCACGACAAAATCAATTTCCTGACCGCCCTTCTCGTTTTCCAGGCGGTGCAGCAAATAATCACGCACAAATCCGCCCACGACATAAACTTCCTGATCGTGCTGATTAGCGAAATCGCCGATGGTTTTTAGAAGGGGGAATTCTTGCAAAAGGGTTATCATGAAATCAAGGACTTGGTATTCAGAAAATTCCGAAGCCGGACAAGCCGGAACTAAAATGCTTACTGTAAGCGGATTTCTTGGTAAGCGAATAAAGCAAGAGCTGTATTCGCTTACAGAAAAGTCTTTGCTTTTAAAACTCCGAATTCACGCTTAATGGATTAAACCGATTTGCAGACAAGCTGCAAATCAAAACTTCTGCGCAGCAGCAAATACCTGTTCGGCGAAACTCGGTGACCATCGGCGATAAAGTTTTTCCATCGAAATGCGTCGAAGTCACCGAGCATCGCCGAAAAAACTCTGGCAGGATGATTTATCGGCAGAATTATTTTGAATCGTTCTGCCGACAAATTGTTCTGTCACAAACTTTCGGAATTTTATTCTAACTTTGAGCGCCTTATGGCCTACCCCGATTTTCAGACAAGCTGAAAATCGAAGCTCTTCGAGCAGGTTTGAAAACTTCGCCCACAGAAGTGGAACTGCCACAGAAAGGGAAAAGCCTTTTCAGTGGGATTTCAGTGGGCGAAACACGTTCAGAATTTTATTCTAACTTTAAAAAGCTAATCATCTAAGGAACTTTGGCAGTCATAATGCTAATCCCGACTTGCTCGGCCACGGCCTGGCCGTGGCATCTGCTGTGGTCAAGCCACGGCCAAGCCGTGGCTGAACACCATCGCTTGGACCAGACGCCATCCCTCACGTTCAAGCAGCTTTATGACTTCCCGAACTTTCATTGCAATCCACCAGCCCCATTTGTCAATTACAACATTTTCATCCAGCCAAAACGATTTCAGTGTATGCGCATGTTATTGCCCGCGTTTTCCTCCAAAACAGCCGCGATCTCGACAAAATCTTCGAACCGATGATGCGTAATTTGTTCTTTCTGCAGCCAGTCCGCCAGCTCGCCTTTGGCAAAAATCAAATTCGCTTCCCGCGCGCCGCAACGGTCGGAAAAGCCGTCGCCAATGTAGACGACCGGTTCATGGTCATGTCGCATGCGGCGCACGTGATAACCCTTGCAATTCGCGCAGCGGCCGCAGCTATGCTCGCGATGAGGGAACTCCACAAACAGGCGATCGGGAGGCGCGAGACGCAAATGATTGCTGTAAACCGGCAATGTGAGACCGTGACGCGCGAGAATGCGTTGAATGTAATAATCCCAGCCGTCGCTGAGCACGATTAACGGCCAAGCGCGACTGCGGCACAATGCCGCAAACTCGACAAAACCGTTGCTCAACATTTGACGATCACAAAAGGCCTCGAGTTGGAATTGCGTTACACGGATCGTGGCGCTTTCGCGCTCGATACATTGCCAGGAACTGATTTCATCGCGCTTCCACGCGGCAACAGCCTCAGCACAGGACGCTGCATCGCCGAATGTCCGCGCCAGAAGATTGCCAACATCGTTTTGTGCAATGGTACCGTCAAAATCCGAGAAGATGATCATGCAAAAAAGATAGGCAAAAATGCCTCGGAAGGCAAGCTGCAAAATGGCGGGGCGTCAATGCTTGCAACAGATCAACCACGGCTTCGCGGAAGTTCAGCCACGACTGAGCCGTGACTTGCCAATGTCCGACGTTCAAATCCATCACATATCCTGCGCAAGCAAGGGGGAACTTCTCAGAACCTCTCACCGATCATTGCGCAGTCGCACGGCCACCGCCGCCGTTTTTGCCGGCAGTTTCAATACACTTTCGCCGCCAGTCATCTGAACAATGTTGCTTCCCAAAATATCCTGCCAGCTTCCTCCCGGCAAACGCAGCGCGTGTTCCCGCTCATCCAAATT
>SZPB01000239.1 GCA_030263535.1 Cytophagia bacterium CHB2 | reverse complement strand
ATGAAGATTTCTTTGATAGGATTAGCCGAGGGGTTGCATTCCCTTCATTTTGAGGAAGAGCCGGAGAATTGTGGCATTGTTGCTCATCCCAACCTCACCAATAGAATTCAGATTGATGTCGATCTGGAGAGGCGCGTCTCACGGTTAATCCTGCGCAATACGATCAACACCGTTGGTCGCTTCACGTGTGACCGTTGTTTAACGGAATTCGATCGTACGATTGTCGATACCGGGCGCGTGGTCTTTACCAGCGATGAAGAACTGCTGGCGCTCTCCGAAGATGAAGTGCATTTGCTCGAAAAAGACGCGCGCGAGATTGATGTGACCAACGATATCCGTGATCTCGTGCTGCTGGCGGTGCCGGCAAAAATCCTGTGCTCGGAAGATTGTAAAGGGCTGTGCCCCCATTGCGGGGTTAATTTGAA
The DNA here is from genome assembly GCA_030263535.1 of Cytophagia bacterium CHB2. NCBI lineage: Bacteria > Pseudomonadati > Bacteroidota > Cytophagia > Cytophagia bacterium CHB2. The sequence goes on along the minus strand of SZPB01000239.1, from coordinate 9,520 downwards.
TGAAGAAACCTGCCTGTGCGGCGTGCGACCGCTTGATCCGCGCTGGCAGGCTTTGCAGAAACTATTCAACTAAGAGAGGTTCTTGTGCCTAATCCGAAACGACGCCATTCCCGTACGCGCCGCGATAAACGACGCACGCATTGGAAACTAGAATCCGTCAAAACGATTAAATGTAACCATTGCCATCAACCGAAACTGCCGCATCGCATTTGTCCCAATTGCGGCTATTACAATGATCGTTCCGTGTTTTTGCCGCGCGAATTATCCTGACCTTTTTCCTACCGTGATAAAGGATGAGATTCGGCATTCTTTCAGCCTGCATCATTTATTGACCACGACGATACACAGCCCACATGACATGGTTTCGTATGACGTAGCAATCTTATTGCAACCACAGCGAGGAAGCTGCCTTGACGAAAACCATGAATCCTCGCGGCGCGCTCGCATTCTCGATAAAAATGAACGAGCGAAGCAGGCCAGCGATAGTAGAATTTTTGAGCAAGGGGAGCATGCTCCCCGGAGCGACGCCTGAGCGCGCGCGTTTGCTGAAAAGAGGAAGCTATGCGGATTGCATTGGATGCGATGGGCGGTGATTTTGCACCAGCGGCGATTGTGCAGGGCGGTTTGGAAGCTGCGCGTTTGATGGAAGGCGAATGTGAAGTTGTCTTCGTCGGTGACGAGTTGAAAATTGCCGAAGAGATCGCGCGGCATCCGCTCTTGACGCGAGGCGAAAAGCAGTATTACTCGATTCATCACGCCTCCGAAAAGATTGAAATGGCGGATAAACCGACCGAAGCGCTCAAGAGGAAAAAAGACGCTTCGATTTTGGTGGCGAATCAATTGCAGCGGGATCGCAAGGTCGATGCCGTTGTCAGCGCCGGGCATACGGGCGCAGCCATGGCAGCCTCCCTGTTCGTGCTCGGCCGCATCCCCGGGGTCAATCGCCCCGGCATTGGCTCTTTGATTCCCAACGGCTATGGCGTGACCATGTTGATCGATGTCGGCGCGAATGTCGATGCCAAAGCGGTTCATCTGCTGCAATACGGCTTGATGGGCAGCATTTTTATGGAGCGCGTCGTCGGCATGCAAAAGCCGAAAATTGCGCTGCTCAGCATTGGCGAAGAACGTTCGAAGGGCACCGAAGTCACGCGCGAAGCCTATGAAATGCTGGAACGCAGCAATATCAATTTCATCGGCAACGTCGAAGGCCGGGACATTTTACAGGCCAAGGCCGATGTGGTGGTGTGCGACGGCTTTGTGGGAAACGTGATCCTGAAATACACCGAAAGCCTCGGCAATGTGTTTCGCCGGCATATCAAACGGCAGATTGGCAAGAAGATTTTTTTGAATATCGGCGCGTTTCTCATGCAGCCGACGTTCAAAGGCCTGCGCAAAATTTTCGATTATGAAGAATACGGCGGCGCGCCGCTGCTCGGCGTCGATGGCGTGACCATCATTTGTCATGGCTCCTCCACGCCGAAAGCCATTCGCAATGCCGTCAAGGAGGCGGTGGCCATGGTGCGCGAAGGCATCAATCAAATCATCCGCCGCGAATTGGAAGCATTCGAAGTTCAAAAGGGAGTGTCACTCGTTGAGCAAGACGCCTAAATCAAAAGTGTTGGGTACCGGGCGGGCTGTTCCCGAGCGCGTGCTGACCAACGCCGATCTTGAAAAAATGGTCGATACCAGCGATGAATGGATCCGCTCACGCACCGGCATCGAGCGGCGCTTCATCGCCTCGAAAGACGATTTGACCTCAAAGCTGTGCGCCTCTGCGGCGCAAAAGGCCTTGGCAAAAGCGCAAATTTCAGCGGAACAATTGGACGCCATTATCATTGGCACGGTAACAGGCGACGCCTATTTCCCCTCGACCGCCTGTTATGTGCAGGAAATTTTGGGCGCCACGAACGCCGCCGCATTTGATCTTTCCGCCGCTTGTTCCGGCTTCATTTACAGCCTTACAGTGGCGGATAACATGATCGCGGCGGGCAAAGCGCGCTACGTTCTCGTTGTCGGCGGCGAGATTTTAAGCCGCATTACGGATTGGACCGACCGCGCCACGTGCGTGTTGTTCGGTGACGGCGCGGGCGCGGTGGTGATCGGTCCGGCGCAAGACGAGCACGGCGTTATCGACACCTTCATCAAAAGCGACGGCCGTCTCACGAGTTTACTTTGCATGATCGGCGGCGGCACCAAAGTGCCGTTCGACATTGCACTTTCGGAAAAGTTGTTTCACCTTGACATGCAAGGTCCGGAAGTATTCAAGCATGCGGTCACCGCCATGGGCGATGCCGCTTCCAGCATTCTCGAGCGCAATGACATGACGGGCGAAGACGTCAGCCTGCTCATTCCGCATCAGGCGAACTTGCGCATCATTACCGCCACCGCGAAACGCGTCAACATGCCGATGGAAAAAGTTTACGTCAACGTGCAAGATTACGGCAACACCTCTGCCGCCTCCATTCCGATCGCCATCGATGAAGCCTTTGAAAAAGGGCGTTTGCGCCCGAATGATTTGTGTTTGATGGTGGCGTTCGGCGGGGGATTCACCTGGGGCTCGGCACTTATTCGATTCTAAGCCATGAGCCAGAAAGTCGCATTCATTTTTCCGGGGCAGGCCTCGCAATTCGTCGGGATGGCGAAGGATCTGTTCGAGGAATATGCGGTCGCGCGTGAGATGTTCCAGCAGGCCAATGACGCGCTTGGCTTTGATATTCAAAAAATTTGTTTTGACGGCCCGCTGGACGAGCTGACGAAAACCTCGATTACGCAGCCGGCCATTTTGATTCACAGCGCCATCGTCGCGCGCCTGCTTCAGGAAAAAGATATTTTGCCTGCGATGGCAGCCGGTCATAGTCTGGGAGAATACTCCGCCTTGGTTGCCGCCGGCGCATTGAGCTTTCAGGAGGCGCTGCGGTTGGTCAAGCTGCGCGGCGAGTTGATGCATCAAGCCGGCATTGAAAATCCCGGCACCATGGCTGCCATCATGGGATTGGCGCCTGAGGAAGTTGAAGCGCTTTGCAGCGAAGTGACGGCAACATCGGCTGCCGAGGGCCAAGTGGTGCAAGCCGCGAATTTCAATTCACGCGAGCAAACTGTAATTTCCGGGCACGTTGGTGCAGTTGAAAAAGCGATGGCGTTGGCGAAGGAACGCGGGGCAAAATTGGCGAAGCAGCTTGCCGTGGGCGGCGCATTTCATTCCCCGCTGATGGCAGGCGCACGCGCCGGTTTGGAACAGGCGCTTGCCGCCGCCCATTTTCAAGAGGCACGTTGCCCGGTCTACACCAACGTTACCGCAATGCCCGAGCAGCAAGCCGCCGTGTTGCGCGAGCGCCTGGGACAGCAACTCATTAGCCCGGTGCGCTGGTTCACAACGATTGAGAATATGATTGCCGAGGGCGCAGAAGCATTTTATGAAATTGGCCCCGGCAAAGTGCTCGCCGGGTTGAATAAACGGATCAATAAAGAGTATGCCGTGATCACCGCCGGCACAGTCGCGGAAGTGCAGGCTCTGCTCGCCGGGGCAGCTAAATAGTGTTGGCGTCCGTTTGCTTGTTGCTCAGTTGTTTGATTGCGGTTCGTTCGTGATGGAGAGATTCCAAATTACATATGACTATCGGCTGACATATGTCAAAACTTCAAAATAAAATTGCCCTTGTTACCGGCGGGTCGCGCGGTATCGGCAAAGCGATTGCCATACGATTTGCCCGTGAAGGCGCACAAGTTGTGCTCACCGGGCGCAATCTTGAGCCGGCGGAAAAAGTGGCGGAAGAAATTCGCCAGCAAGGCGGCAAGGCTGCCGCGCGGGCAGCAAATGCCAGCGCCGCTGCCGAGGTTGATAGCTTGATCAAATCGATTGTGGATGAATTCGGGCGTCTCGATATTCTGGTGAATAATGCCGGCATCACGCGCGACAATATTCTCTTGCGCATGCGCGACGACGAATGGAACGAAGTGGTTGCCACCAATCTGACCGGCGTTTTTAATCACATACGCGCGGCAAGCAAAGTGATGGTCAAGCAGCGTTCCGGCAAGATCATCAACCTGACCTCCGTGGTGGCGCAAATGGGCAACCGCGGCCAAGCCAACTACTGCGCAGCAAAAGCCGGCGTGATCGGCCTGACCAAATCGGTCGCGCGCGAATTGGCAAGCCGCAACATTCAGGTCAATGCGGTTGCGCCCGGCTATATCGAGACGGATTTGACCTCCGGACTCGCGGAAGCGGTGAAGGAATCGCTGCTGCAATCTGTTCCACTGGGACGGATTGGCACGAGCGACGAGGTTGCCGGCCTGGTTTTATTTCTGGCTTCGGCCGAGGCCGATTACATCACCGGGCAAGTGTTGAATATCGACGGCGGTTTGGTGATGGCGTGAAAAATTTTGGCACGTGAATTTACTTTGTGCAACAACGAAGATCATAAGCGACAATTCAGTAACCAACAAATCTTTCAATCAAGAATTGAGGAGTGAAAACGAATGGCTGATATTGAAAGCAAAGTCAAGCAGATCATCGTGGATCAGCTCGGTGTTGACGCCGCCCAGGTGACCAATGAAGCCAGTTTTATCGAAGACCTTGGTGCAGATTCTCTGGACACGGTCGAGCTGGTGATGGCGTTCGAAGAGGAATTCGACCTCGAAATTCCCGACGAAGAAGCTGAAAAGCTCACCACCGTCGGCCAGGCGCTGGAATATTTGAAAAAGAAAATGCCGGCTTGAGCCGGCTTGATTTTGCGCTTTGCCATGACAGAGGGAGCATGGCAGTTGTTGTATGCGTCAAATCCGAGCTGCACGGAGCCGTCAAGGTGACGTGAATGTGTCGCGCGCCTGGCGAGATCACCTTGACTGTGTCGTTCAATCATGTTGACACGCAGATGCAAAAAAGACGAGTCGTCGTAACCGGCCTCGGCGCGATCTCACCGCTTGGCAATACCGTCAACGCGTTGTGGGATAATGCCCTGGCCGGCAAATCCGGCGTCGCCAGGATTGCGAAATTCGACCCGGTTGCTGCGGGCGTCGAAACGCAATTTGCCGCAGAAGTCAAGAATTTTGATCCCACCGATTACATCGAGCGCAAAGAAACGCGGCGGATGGATCCGTTCGTGCAATTTGCCGTGGCGGCAGCCTCGGAAGCCATTGCCTCCGCGCGCCTCGATGATTCCCGCATTGACAAAACCCGCGTCGGCGTCGTGGTCAGTTCGGGTATCGGCGGCTTGTCGACGTTCGAGCGAGAGTTTGAAAAATATTTTGAAAAAGGCGTTTCGCGATTAAGCCCCTTTTTCATTCCCATGATGATTTCAGATATGGCAGCCGGCCACATTTCGATTCAACACGGGTTCAAGGGGCCGAATTTCGCGATTACCTCCGCATGCGCCTCCGGCTCGCATGCTATTGCCGAATGCTTTCGCGCCATCGAACGCGGCGAGGCGGATGTCATGATTTGCGGCGGCAGCGAGGCCGCGGTCACGCCCATGGGCGTCGGCGGTTTTAATGCGATGAAAGCGCTGTCCACCCGCAACGATGATCCGCAGCGCGCCAGCCGCCCGTTTGATAAAGAACGCGACGGCTTTGTCATGGGCGAAGGCGCGGGTATTATTGTTTTGGAAGCGCTGGAAAGCGCCATGCGTCGCGGCGTTGAGATCAATGGTGAGATTGTGGGCGTCGGTTCCACTGCGGACGCGCACCACATCACCGCACCGGCGCCCGGCGGCGAGGGCGCGATTCGCGCGATGAAGCGGGCTTTGGCCGAAGCCGGCGTGGCCCCGGAGGAGGTGCAATATATCAATGCGCACGGCACCTCCACGCCCGCAAACGACAAAGCCGAAACAGACGCCATCGCGCAGGTTTTTGGCGAGCAGGCGTCTCAACTCAACATCAGTTCGACGAAGTCCATGATCGGGCATTTGCTGGGCGCGGCCGGCGCCATCGAGTTCATTCTCACGGTGCTGTCGTGCAAGCATGATGTTATTCATCCGACGATCAATCAAATCACGCCCGATCCGGAATGTTACCTCAACTACACGCCGAATGAGGCCGTTCATCGCGACGTGCAAGTCGCTCTGTCAAACTCATTCGGCTTTGGGGGACACAACGTAACGATTGTGGTGCGAAAATTTGTCAATTGAGTTTCGTGAAGCAACCATCTCCCGCCAACGCTTTGAAGTTATGCTGAGTCTACTCCGACAGTTTTTCACCAGGAGGAACGGAAAAACGGGAGGGACGGGTAGCGCGGCGCAGATCAAGGAATTCTGCAAAACCATCGACTATCGCTTCCGCCGAGCGGAGTTGCTGGTGCAGGCGCTCAAGCACCGCTCGTACCTGCCGCAAGTCAATGAACGCCGTTCACACTCGAACGAGCGTCTGGAGTTGTTGGGGGATGCCGTACTCGGCCTCGTCGTCACCGAATACCTCTATCGCAAATTCCCGGAAAAAGAAGAAGGCGATATCACGGCGATCAAATCCCTGCTGGTCAGCCGCAAAATCCTAACCCGCATCGCGCGCAAACTCGATCTCGGCAAATTCGTGCTGATGAGCGAGTCGGAAGATTTTTCCGGCGGTCGCGTGCGGCCCTCGATTATCGCCGATGCTTATGAAGCCGTGATCGGGGCGGTTTATCTCGATGGCGGCATTGAGCAGGCGCGCGCCTTCATCAAGCAAACGTTGCTCAGCGAGATGGAGCAAATTCTAAGCGAAGAGCAGCATCGCAACTTCAAAAGCATTCTGCTCGAACTCTCGCAAAGCCGCAACATGGGAACGCCCTACTACAACGTGCTCTCCGAAGAAGGCCCTGATCACAACAAAATTTTCACCGTTGAAGTCCGCATTCAAAACCGCACCATGGGCATGGGCGTAGGCAATTCCAAAAAGCGCGCCGAGCAGAATGCCGCCCAGCATGCCTTGTCGCAATTGCTGTAATCGTTTTTCCGGCTTTGTCGAATTCATGTTTGCCCCAAAATACCACCGTCCGGACGATTTGTCTGTTGAAGCGAGGAGGGTTATTGGCTTCGCTTCCAGCACAAGATGAGAAATCGCCCGGGCGGTTTTCTTTTTTAGGGAAGAAAATGCCATGAAAAGAAATTCAATCAATGCTGCCTTGCTTTTTTTTGCGGTGATCGCCGGTAATACTTTCGCGCAGCCTCTCACGAGCTATCATGCACGCCATGCGTTTCTGTTGGCGCCGTCCGCCGCCTTTGATGACGGCCTGCTGGGTTTCACCAATCCCGCGAATGTGGCCATGCTCCGGCAAAGTGAAACGCGCTTTCTCTGGTCAACGGATGGTACGAAGGCTACTTCTTTCAATGACTGGGGGCTTTTCTGGGGCATGCGCGGATTGGGTTTTTCGACGCAACGCCAGCACCGCGGCGACCTGGCCGTCACAGAGTATAACCTCGCCGGCGGCTTCGGGTCGCGCGCATTTGCGTTGGGCATGGCTTACAACTGGTCAACGGGCGATCGCGCCGCGTTCGGTCGGGAGAAGTTGTTCACCGTTGGTTCGATCATACGGCCCTCACGTTTTCTTTCGCTGGGCTTGATCGGCAATTTTTCCACGGAAAGCAGCAATCGTGAAGGCATCGCTGAAATCGGCATTCGCCCGCTCGGCACGCCGCGGCTCACGCTGTTTGCTGATGCGGCGATACAAAACGGCATGTCTCTTTCCGAGGCGCCCTGGAGCGCAGGCGCGGCTTTGCAAGTGTTGGAAGGGATGCATCTCGTGGGGCGAACCTTCGACTCTGAGGCTTTCACGCTGGGAATGACAATCAACTTCGGCAAAAGCGGCATTGGCGGGCAGGCGCACTTTGATGCCGGACGCGATCACGCTTACAATACTTACATGATTCGCGCCGGCGGCGTGAAGCCAAGTGTTGTTTCCAGCGGCAAGGGAAAACGCTATCTCGCCATCAACCTGAAAGGCCGGATGGATTATCACAAGTATGTCTGGTTTGACAAAGACACGAACCGGCTTTACGAAGTATTAAACAACATTCGCGCCGCAACCGCAGACCCGCAGATCGGATTGCTCGCGCTCAATCTTTCCGGCATGCAAATCGCGCCGGAGCATGCTTGGGAAATCCGCGAAGCGCTCAAGCAAGCGCAAGCGGCGGGCAAAAAGCTGATCATTTTCATCGACAACGCTGAGATGACGGACTATCATTTGGCAAGTGTCGCGGATAAAGTCGTGCTGGACCCCGAGGGCATGCTCACGCTGCAAGGGTTCGTTCTGGGCCGCACCTACTTGAAAGGCACGCTCGAAAAAATGGGACTGGGGTTCGACGAGTGGCGCTTTTTCAAATACAAGTCTGCGATGGAAAGCCTCAGTCGCGACAGCCTGTCTGAAGGCGATCGCGAACAGTTGCAGGATTTCGTCGATGATTGGTATGAATTGGTGCAACGTGAGGTGTGTGCCTCGCGCGGTTTAACGCCGGAACGTTTTGATCAACTGATTGACAACGAAACCCTTTTCACGGCAGAATCGGCGTTGCGAGCGCATCTCGTCGATACGCTGGCGCGCTGGTCGGCGCTCAGCGAGGTGATCAAAAGTTTTACGGGGAATGCTTTGCGCTCGATTTCAGCGAATGACCTTCGGGAGCAAGCCGAAGCTTTGCAAGCCTGGGGCGAGCCGCCGAAGATTGCGCTGGTTTACGGCTTGGGCGTCTGCGCCATGGATGAGGGCATTCGCGCACGTTGGCTGGAAAAAGTTTTTCGGGATCTCGCCAAGAATCCCGCGATCAAAGCGGTTGTTTTTCGCGTTGATTCGCCCGGCGGCGACGGCATGGCGAGCGACGTGGTCGCCGCAGCGCTGAAAAAATGCAGCGAGAAAAAGCCCGTGATCGTGAGTCAAGGTCAGGTGGCCGGCTCCGGCGGGTATTGGATTTCGATGTATGGCGACACCATTGTGGCCGGGCCCAACACCATCACCGGTTCGATCGGCGTGATCGGCGGCTGGATTTACGACAAGGGTTTTAGCGAAAAAATCGGCATGACGGAAGATCACGTCAAGCGCGGCGCGCATGCCGATGCCGGTTATGGTATTACATTGCCGTTGCTCGGAGTGCGCGTGCCGGCGCGCAATTTGACAGCGGAAGAACGCGACCGGATCGAAACGTTGATGAAAGATTTCTATGAAACGTTTGTTGCCAAAGTTGCGCAAGGCCGCGGCATGTCTGTTGCGCAGGTGAAGGACATTGCCGAAGGCCGCATTTTTTCGGGCATTGATGGCAAAGCCAATGGCCTGGTGGATGAAGTCGGCGGCATGCTGACGGCGCTGGCCATTGCGCAGCAGCGCGCCGGAATTGACCCTGGTCACGAAATCGAAGTGGTCGAAATACCCGCCTCCAAAGGCCTGTTCAATTTCAGTCCGGGATTACCGGGCGTCAAAACGCAAATGGCAAATGATCCGATCCTGCAATTCATCAAATTCATGAGCGAGCGCAACGGCCAACCGATGCCGTTGCTCGTGCCAGGCATGTATCCGGAGTGAATGGGCGAAGTCAGACTGGCGTAAGTGAAGTCCGACTTGCGCTCA
>SZPB01000238.1 GCA_030263535.1 Cytophagia bacterium CHB2 | reverse complement strand
GATACGGCTGAAGGCCGCCAACAAAACCGCAGAATCGAATTTTTCCGCGTGAAGTAAGCGGATAAAGATTTGACCAAATTTCTAACGCGAAGACACGAAGAATGTCTAGCCACGCGCTTGTGGCAAGCGGCTGTGATCCCTTCATGTCTTCGTGATTTTTTGTTTTATCTTCACGAGAGGGAGAATTTATGCTCTACACGATTTTGATCGGCTTGGTCGCCGGCGTCATCGCAAAGTTTCTCATGCCGGGCAAGGATCCGGGAGGATTGATCATCACGATATTGTTGGGCATTGGCGGCTCATTACTGGCGACTTATCTGGGCCAGGCACTCAACATCTACGGTCCCGGCGAAGGCGCGCGCTTAATCGGCTCTGTGGTTGGAGCCTTTATCATCCTGTTTGCGTATCGTCTCTTTACCAAAAAGCGCTGAGGCGGTTCACCCACCCTTCGAAAAAATTCATCAAGAATCGTGGCTAGAACCGGTACATTTTGAGGTAGCGCTGAAATCCATCGGCGCGAGTTGCTTGAGTACTGTCTCTATACCCCGCAGCCGGTTGCGGGGCATTTTTATTTTACGGAGAGATTTGATGGAAAAGACAGAGTTAGGCTGGGGTGGAATTTTGTTGCGCCTTTTGGGGGCATTGATCCTGGTTTATGCCACCTACAATCCCGAGGGCATCTCGTATTTTCATTGGGCGATCATGCCCGTCACAAAAGTTCCCGTAACGACATTCAGCGCCATCAATCCGCTCAAGGTGCTGGCCGGAGTTGGACTATTAATCGCCTGGCTGGTTTATCTGCAAGCGACAAACCGCTCGCTGGGATTGCGCGGCGCGGTTTTGACGGCAGCGCTGTTCGGCTCGATCATTTGGGTTTTGATTTATTGGAACGTGTCCACCCCGCGCGGCTCGCGCGCCATTGCCCATATCGTTCTAATCGTCATGGCGGTGGTGCTGACAATCGGCATGTCATGGTCACACCTCACACGCCGGCTCTCGGGCCAGGTTGATACCGATGAAATCGGTGAACGATGAATAAAAAATCCCAATCACGTTTGCCTGATTGGGATTTTTGTTTTGCTGCTCGAGTTTTTTGGTTATGCTAGCGTTTGCCGCCGCCCAACACCGCGCCAAGCAAATCACCCAGCCCGCCCAAAGGTGATGAGCCGCCTTGTGCTCCTCCACCGCCTGCAGCGCGCGTAAAGAAACCTGCTACATCGTCTAGAATATCGCCATCGCCGTCTTGATCGAGCAGCGAAGCAATGCCCGTCGAGCCCAGGCCTGCGGTGTCACGTTTTTGCGACAATGCGCCCAAAATAATCGGCGCCAACATGGGAATGATTTTCATGGCGGTTTCCATATTCAAGCCAAAGCGCTGGGACAACTGGCCGGCCGCTTGCACGCCAGAATCGCCGAGCAAACCGCCAAGGCGAGGGTCGGCATTTTGATTTTTTGCCTGCATGCCAAAAAGCCCGGCAATGTCGCTGAGCACATCCGCACTGCCGTATTTGTTGAGAATATGATCGACGCGAGGCGCGCCGCCGCGCTCTTGCATCTGCCGCTTCAAACCGCCTAGAATCAATGGCGCGACTTGCGGCAATATCTGACTCGCGGTTTGGTTATCAATCCCGAGTTGTGAGGAAAGCTGCTTCGTCACTTGGGGACCCAATGATCCTACCAGCTCTTCGATGAAATTAGCCATGTTGCAGTCCTTTCAAAATTTATACAAATAGTGGGGAATTATATTCATCATGATCAGACAGAAGCAGCAGCTCGCCAGGAAGCTAGAACAGCAGCAGCAAAACGCTTGAGAAGATGTGATTTGAGCAGCAGTGATAACCGTAAGATCTTTGCCTTCCAGAGCGGCTCGCCGATTGGTGCGGCCAATAAAAGAAGGCAAAGATCGCCTCAGAGTTTAGATCCTATTCAATGCGCGGCCGCACCCGCCGTTTTCTTGGCATAAGCGGAATACAGGCCCCAGGCACCCACGACCAGGTTAACGACGATGCCGAGCCAGCCGTTCGTCAATTGCAGTCCGCCGAGATTGCCCAGGCCGAGGGCGCCCAGGATGCCGACCAATCCGTTCAAACCACCCAGCGTTTGCGCGCCTGTGCGCTGGGCGCTCTCCGTGCCTTTGAAGCCCAAATAGCTGAGCGCTGCGCCGGAAAGCACATTAATCAAATTGCCTCCTCCGAGGATGTCTCCAGCTCCGGTTCCTGCTGCCGCCCCCAACATTGAGGTAATACCAGGCGCAAACTGGCCAAGAAGACCAATGATCATTTGCACCAGACCCGCATACTTCGTGAAGTTTTGCAGCATAACTGCTCCTCCTCGTTAGGTAAGAAGCCGTTTAACTCTGTTGGCCGTTGATACCGCACTCCCTTTGCTCAGTTTTGTTGAATTAGAAGCAGCCGGAGGCAGAATCAGGCTGTTACAAAGTATTAAAATTCTCAAGAAAGTCAAGAGAGGATTAGTTGCTGGCCGGGGAGAGCGGGAGCTTCAATGCACGACCCCTTGCCGCAGCCTGACCTTGCCGAAGCCAGGGTCTATCTAACCGCGAGCCTGTCAACGACTGCTCATCATCGCAACGGCTGCCCCCAAGCTGACGTATAGATTTCACGACAAACATGAACCACCATCCCCACAAAACAGGGCTTGACTTTCTGGAAAGATTTCGATACCAATGACATGAACACGGTTGATGCGTGCGGCGCTGTTGCCGGCGATCTCGCGCACATGAAAAGTCACAAACACCCCCGCTGATCTCGCGATGTTTGCCAAATTCCAGGATATTTGTAAAACGACAAGAACTCCGTGAATTGTAATTCGAGGCCAATACCAATTCGATTGCACAGCGCAGGCTTGGCGCGCCGCTTGAAGCTGTCGGGAGCTAGCGATCGTTGTTTACCCAAATACACTTTTCCTATCTGCGTGACAGATGGCGCTCTTTGCGCAAACACTCAGCGCATAGCCTAATTCTTGGCGCGGCATGCGCCGCCATTATTTTTTCACATCGACATCTCTCCGCTCCTCCTCCCTTTCCGCTTGATCGCGCAACAATCGCAACATTTCTTGCGCATACCCTGTTTGACAACTATCGCGCAAACCGGCAGCAGCAATTCCTGAGTTATGCCGAAGCCAACGCCCGGGATTCGCTTCATCAAGCGATTGCAACAAATCCATACGATGCCAGCGTATTTTTTCATGCTTTTTTGGATCGCAGCCTGTATCTGCGTTTTATGGGGAAACCGGACTCCTCGCAATTATATGAAACGCTTGCCGGTGAAATTGCGCAGGTTTTTGCAGAACAATATGCTGACAGCTTTTTCATACACCGGTTCGAACAGTTGGCGCATTTGGGAAAATCCTCTCCAAAAAATCTGAGCAATTGGATCGTTGCTCGAACGGCCTTTATGCGAGGGATCGACTACGATACCAGTCGTGCGCAGATCATTTTCAACATGCGTTGCCTGGAGTATGCGCACGCACAATTCCAGCGGCTCGGAGATCTCAAGCAAGCCGCCGACAATCTGTGGTGGCTATGCAACTTTCATCTGAGAGCGGTTGACGACAAGAATCAAATTTATGATCTCGCCCGGCAGTGGTTGCACGTCAGCCGTGACATCGGTTATCTTGACAACGAGTTGGAAGCGCTTTTGCTCATGGCTGAAATCTATGATAGCCGACGGCAGAGAGACTCTTCCGACATTTGCATCAAGGCAGCTACACGCCTGGCGCTGAAAATAGAAAAGCCTTACGCGCTTGCCAGTTTGCTGGATGTGAAGCTGGTCGATGCCATTGCGCGCCATGACATTCGCGCGGCGCTTTCAATTCTGTCAGATCAATTTCGTCTGATTCAAAAAATCCGCTATCGCGCCCTGAAGGCGGAAACACATGCGAAAGCCGCGCGAATCTATCACACCCTGGCAGATTACAATCTCACTCTGGCGCATCTCGACACGGCAATTATCCTGAAACGCAATCTATCCGAGTTTGCCGATCTGCCTTCACTTTGGTTGCACCAAGCCAAAGTGCATCTCGAACTCGGCGACTGGCAGCATGCTCTTGCACTGGCCGATTCCGCCCTGCAGGGTTACGAGGGTCTGCAAAATATTTCAAGAAAGGCCGGCACGCTCGGCTTGATTGGCATCATCCATTTGTGGAAGAAAAACTTCCGGCAGGCGCGCGCTTATCAACGGCAAGGCCTTGCCGCGCTCGACCCGCGGCGTGCACACATCGTACAAGCAGATTTGTGGAACAATCTCGGCGACATTGCCAGGCAAGATTCATCCTGGCGCGAGGCGGAGCAGGCCTATATTGCCGCGCTAAACGTGGGAGAAGATGCGCAATATCATCCTGCCCAGGCAAAAGCGTGGTTGGGCCTGGGATATATTTCTCTACAGCAACAACAAACCGATTCAGCTCTGGCGCGATTTCAGCGCGCTCACACGATAGCCGAAGACGCTGTTCAGCGAGAATTGATTTGGAATTGTCACTTTGGCCTGGCGCAAGCGCATGCCAATGCCGGGCATCTGGCGGCTGCCCGCTTGCATTATGACAGCACCATCGCCGCACTCGAGCACATCAGAAATTCGGTGAGCCGGCTAGATTTCAACATGAACTATTTCAGCACGGTTCAGCGGGTGTTTGACAGCGCGCTTGGCTTCGCGCTGAATCGCGCCGATGATAGGCTCCTGGTTCTAGAATACATGGAGAAGGCCAAGGCGCGCAATACTGTTGATTTGCTGTATCGTCAGATCGCGAATGCCAGCAATCTACGCGAAGCTCAAAACACACACGCCGATTCCTCGTTTTTTCAACTCGTAGCCAACCCTGCCAACGTGCAAAGCCAGCTCGACGATTCAACGGCAATACTTGTTTATCGCGTTAGGGACGCAAAGCTCATCATTGCCGTGTTGAATCGTTCGAATGTCGAAGTGATTCAAACGGCAATCACCGGGCATGAACTCCGTCAAAAAGTCCAAAATTTCCGGAGGATCATCGGCATCGACGGCCGTGATGCGTTTCAAAAAAGGCTGCGAAACGAGGCGCAAGCCTTGCGCACTGAGACCGAACGTCAAAGTGCCGAACTTTATCAGTGGCTGGTCGCGCCCGTCGCGCATATGCTGCGGCAAGCGCGCATGCTTTATATCATTCCCGACGATGTTCTCTACTATCTGCCGTTTGTTGCGCTCAAAGATGAACGTGACAAGCGTCTCTTTCTCGAAAAATTCGCGCCCGCGTTTGCCCCGAGCCTCACAGCGTTGCAACTTATGCTGCAGCGTTCGACTCCCTTCGCATACCGCGCGGAAAGCCCTGCACTCTTGATCGCCATGGATTCCAAAACTATCCCGCATGCCAAGCTCGAAATAAAGGCCGTCGCGAACTTTTTCAAAAATGCTACTCCCAAAATCTATACGCACTTGACACGATCAGAGCTTACCGGCATGCTCGATCGCTTTCAAGGCATCGTGCATCTCGCTCTGCATGCCGACGTTGATGACAGCCAGCCCTTACACTCTTTTTTGATTTTGGATGAGCGCCGCTCAAATCGGAGTCAGCGCGGCGCCGAGGTCAAACACCTGACGCTGCAAGGATTGAGATATTCTCCGGGGAGGCCCCGGAATGATGCGGGTATTTTGCGCGCCGCCGATATTCTTGATCTTGATTTGCAGGGCCAGCAACTCGCCGTGTTATCTGCATGCAAAACGGCCTTGGGGCAAAACCTCAGCGGCGAGGGCATGATGGGACTCACGCAAGCATTTTTGTGCGCCGGCGCCGAGCGATTGCTCACCAGCTTGTGGGACGTGGATGATCGCAGCACCTCCGAGCTGATGAGGGACTTCTATCGCCATCTCCAACAAGGCGCGCCACCCGCGCGTGCATTGCGCGCCGCGCAGTTGCAGATGATTCAGAACCTGGAAGCCAGAGCATCCCATTCCTATGCTTTTCCCTATTTCTGGGCAGCTTTCGTTTTGACGGGAAGAGGCGATTGAGGTTTATCGTAACTTAGGAACGTCATTTAAATAACTTACTCATTTGGGGAACCGCCAATAAACGCGAATATCCGCTAATTTTAAAATTCGCGGTTATTGGCGTGCCTTCGCGGTTTGAGATTTGGGCAAGTTATTTAATCGACAATCCTTAAAACATCGTAGCATCAATCATCTCAAATTCACTCACATTTTTTAACTTGAAAACGGGAGGAAAGATGAATCAAAAACAGAGCGAAGAATTTGTCAGCTATTGGATTCGAATCAAATCCAAAGCCCTCGAACCCAGGGCGGTAGAGCCGCGCAAGCTGAATTTCTACACGTATGTCATCCACTTTGGCGACAACCGCTGGCCCTGCCCGCCGCATTGTTTGGATGCCAGCGGCATCGGCCAGGCTTTCACTCTAACGACTCCTCTTCTGACGTTTTTTTTTCTGGTGGTGTCGTGGTGGGTATTCGGCGCAACCAGTGAAATTCCCTGGTTAAAACTCGCCTTGTGGTCGTTGGTAGGCGGAGGACTCGCCGGCTTCCTTCTCGGTTTTTTGTATGTTTGGAAATTCAACCGAACGGTGCGCGGCAATCACCTGGCGATTGATCGCGACGAGCTAAAGGAAGTTATTCGGGAAGTGCAAGCCGAATCGAAATGATTCATCAACACATGCTTAAACCAAAATGCCCCGGCTACGGGGCATTTTTATTTTCAGATGATAACTGATACACCTATTTTCGCACGTGATCAATTACCCCTCCGCCAATCACGATATCGCCATCATAAAATACGGCGGATTGGCCGGGTGTGATCGCACGCTGCGGCGCATGAAAGCGCACACGCGCGGCATGCTCTTCGGCATCATAAAGACGCGCCGCCGCGCCCGAATCGCGATACCGAATTTTACAGTGTACTTCTCGTCCTTCCTTCGGGCAATATTCTGCTCCCCAGTTTACGGAGGAAACCACGAATTCGTCTTGCAGCAGATCCTCGGCGTCACCGAGAGTAATAGTGTTGGTAAGTGAATCGATTTGCGTGACAAAAATCGGGCGGCCAAAGGCCATCCCCAGGCCTTTGCGCTGGCCGATGGTATAAAACGGCACACCGGCATGCGTTCCGAGCGCCTTGCCCGTCCGATCGACGAACTCACCTGCGCCAATTTCTTCAACGTTTGCCGGCGCTTTTTCCTGCAAATAACGCCGGTAATCATTATCCGGAATAAAACATATTTCCTGACTCTCTTTCTTCTCGGCCGTCTTCAGGCTCAAGCTGCGCGCAAAGTCGCGCACTTGCGGCTTGGTCAGCTCGCCCAAGGGGAAAAGCGTGCGCGCCAGCGCCGCTTGTCGCACGCCCCACAACGCATAGCTTTGATCTTTATTGTGATCGACGGCGCGGCGCAATACCCACCGGCCGGTGTCGGGATTTAATGCGACTCTGGCATAATGCCCGGTCGCAAGAAAATCCGCGCCGATGTTTTCGGCCTGTTGCAGCAATGCGCCCCACTTGATAAACGTGTTGCAGCGCACACAGGGATTGGGCGTGCGCCCGGCAAAATATTCTGCAATAAAATCTTGCTGCACGCTGCGATCAAAAATTTCTTTCAGGTCCAAAACGTAATGCGGCACGCCCAGCTTGTGGCAAATCGCCCGGGCATCGGCCATCGTGTCGATCGAACAGCAGCCGCTTTCAAAATTGACATTGCCGCCGCTGGCATGAAAATCCCACAGATTTAACGTGATGCCGATGACGCGATAGCCATGCTCATGCAGCAATGCCGCAGCCGCGGAACTATCGACGCCGCCGCTCATCGCTACGACCACGGTTGCGCCGGCGCCGGGCGCAATTTGTGACTGCGCTAAATAATTGTGCTTATGATCCATCATGAATTATGCAAAAATTGTTCAAAATATGATTTCAACTTAACCGATTAAGCCGTGCTCATCACCCTGCCGACTTTGGGCGGGATCCGTCTATCCCGCTTGCGGCGTTGCAAGATCTGCTCGAGCGCGGCAAGAGTTTCGGCTAACTCTGCCTGCGTCGTATATCGACCGAAGCTGAAGCGAATGGCAGAATTGGCGCGGTCGTTGCTGAGATTCATCGCGCGCAAAACATGACTGGGCTCAACGCTGCCCGAACTGCACGCTGAGCCATTACTCACCGCGATACCTTGCAAATCAAGGCTCATGACCATGGCCAGGCTGTCCATTCCCGGAAAAGAAATATTCAGTACGCCTGGCAGGCGTTCGCGCGGAGGGCTATTCAGCGTTGCTTGTGGATAGATTTGTTGAACGTTCTGCCAAAAATCCTGCGTGAGTGCGCGCAATCTTTCCGCTTCGCGCTCACGTTCGGCCATGATCATTGCCGTTGCCCTGCCAAAACCAACGATTGCGGCAACATTTTCGGTGCCCGCGCGGCGTTCGCGTTCTTGCTTTCCGCCATGCAATAAAGGCATAATCTTCGCACCACGCCGAAGAAACAACACGCCAACACCTTTGGGTCCGTAGATTTTATGTCCGGACACGCTCAATGCTGTTACCGGCATAGTTTTCATATCTAAAGGGATTTTGCCAAAGCTCTGCACCGCATCCGAGTGAAATGGGATTTGCCGTTCGTCCGCCAGCCGCGCAATTTCCAAAATTGGGTTGATGGTTCCGACTTCATTGTTCGCGTGCATGATCGAAATCAAAGCCGTTTCCGGGCGAAGCGATCGCAATACCGCCTCAACCGTAATCATGCCGGCGCCGTCAGGCTCGACATAGGATACTTTCCAGCCACGCTTCTCCAACTCGCGAAATACCATGAGCACGCTGGGGTGTTCGAGGCGGCTGGTGATCACATGTTGCGGCGCTGCAAAACTTTGAATCAAGCCCTGAATTGCGGCATTGTTGGATTCGGTTCCGCCGCTCGTGAACACGATTTCCTGCGGTTGGGCGCCAATGCTTGTTGCAATTTTTTCACGGGCCTCATCAATTGCGACTTTAACTTCTCGACCAAATCCGTGAATGCTCGAGGGGTTGCCAAAATGCTCGAGAAAAAATGGCTGCATTTCGGCATAAACCTCTTGAGCCAGCGGTGTTGTCGCGCTGTAATCCAAGTAAATACGGCTCATGTCATTTTAACACAGTTTGTTGATGTTGCGACAATATATTGTGAGACTGCCATATATTCAAGAATTTTTCCACATGCCCAGCCGGATAAGCACAAAAATCTTCAAAAAATTTCCCCCCAAGGGGAACAAAACAATTAAATTCTGCGTTAGTGCTTCTGAAACTGCTCGGCATGCCTTCGGGTAGCGCCTTGAGCGGTGCGGCTATCAGCGCAGTACTGGCGGCGCTCGCTGATAGCCTTTTTTTTACACAAAAAGAAAAGCCGCAGAAAATATGTTCCGCGGCCTTTGCAGCAAAAGAAAAATTTGCCATTATCTTGAGAAAGAGGGCGGTAAGTTACGCCGCCCTTCTCACAAGGGATTGTGGCAAAAAATCATCTCGCACACGACTTCCCACCACGCTGATCATGGCCTCCTGAAAAAATCATTTTTGTGTTTGCTTTTGCTTTCCACCAAACACAATCGCAGTCACCTGCTTAAACCATTCTCGCAAATCATCCAGATAGGTGTATGCCAGCGGCACGGCCAATAGCGTCAAGATGGTCGAAGAAATCATGCCGCCAATCAGGGTACGTCCCATGGGCGCATAGGAAATACCGATCACCTTTGCCGTGCCCAGCGCCATCGGAATCAAGCCCGCGATCGTCGTTCCGGCAGTCATCATAATCGGACGGAAACGATGCCGGCCGGCTTCGATAATCGCGTCATGCCTGCTGTAACCCGCCACGCGCAATTGATTGATCAAATCGACCAATACAATGCCGTTATTCACCACGATGCCGACGAGAATAAACAAGCCGATCATGGCCATCAAATCGATCGGGGTTTGCGTGATGAACAAAATCCAGCCCACGCCCACAAACGCGAGTGGAA
>SZPB01000237.1 GCA_030263535.1 Cytophagia bacterium CHB2 | reverse complement strand
CTATCGCGGTTATCCCATCGAACAGCTTGCGGAAAAAAGCAATTATCTCGAAGTGGCGTACCTGCTCATCAACGGCGAGCTGCCCACCGAAGACGCGCCCAAGGATTGGGCCCACCATATCACCCATCACACGTTATTGCACGAGAACACCAAAAAATTCATGGAAGGATTCCACCATGACGCCCATCCCATGGGCATGCTCATCAGCACGGTGGCGGCGTTATCAACATTTTATCCGGATGCCAAAAATATTCGCAATGCTGAAACGCGTAAACTGCAAATCTATCGCTTGATCGGAAAAATGCCGACGATTGCGGGTTACGCTTATCGCCATCGCATGGGCTTGCCGTATGTTTACCCGGACAACGAATTGAGTTATACCGGCAATTTCCTCAACATGATGTTTAAAATGACGGAGCTGAAATACAAACCCAATCCGGTGTTGGAGCGTGCGTTGGATATTTTATTCATCCTGCATGCGGATCATGAGCAGAATTGCAGCGCCAACGTGATGCGCAGCATCGGCAGCTCGCTGGCGGATCCGTTTTCCGCGATGGCGGGCGCGGCCGCGGCATTGTACGGCCCGCTGCATGGCGGCGCCAATGAAGAAGTGCTGAGCATGCTGCGCGAGATTGGCACCAAGGACAAAGTGCCGGATTTCATCAAACGCGTGAAAGCAGGAGAGGGGCGGCTCATGGGCTTTGGCCACCGCATTTACAAAAACTATGATCCGCGCGCCAAGATTATCAAAGAGACCGCGGACCAGGTTTTCGAAGTCACCGGCCGCAGCCCGTTGCTCGACATTGCCCTGGAGTTGGAACGTATCGCGCTGCAGGATGATTATTTCGTCAAGCGCAAACTCTATCCCAATGTCGATTTTTACTCCGGCATTATTTATCAGGCCATGGGCTTTCCGACCGATGCGTTTACCGTGCTGTTTGCTATTCCGCGTACTGCCGGCTGGATTGCGCAATGGCAGGAAATGCTGCTCGATGCCGAGCAAAAGATCGCGCGTCCGCGCCAGGTTTATCTCGGTGCGGAAAAACGTAACTATGTGCCCATCGAGAAACGGGTATAACCTCACAGGATCATTGGAGTGATGGAGCCTGCGGAAGATGGATGAGGCAGGAGCGAAAGCTGTGTTGGTTTCTGTGCGACCCTCCATGACGCAAGACTCCATCATTCCGAATTTTCGAGGAGTCTGACATGTCGGTCAAAAAAATTCTCATGCTGGTGGGAGACTTCGTCGAAGATTACGAAGTCATGGTTCCTTTTCAAATGTTGACTATGGTCGGCCATCACGTGGACGCCGTATGTCCCGGCAAGAAAAGCGGCGAAAAAGTCCGCACTGCGATTCACGATTTTGAAGGCGATCAAACCTACAGTGAAAAGCCCGGACACGGCTTCACGCTTAACGCGACGTTCGACAAAATCCGGCCGGAAAATTACGATGCGTTGGTGATTCCCGGCGGCCGCGCGCCGGAGTATCTCCGCATGAACGAAAAAGTCGTTGCCGCCGTGCAGCATTTTGCCAAAGCCAACAAACCGATTGCCGCGATTTGCCACGGCGCGCAGCTTCTGGCAGCGGCGAATGTTATTGCAGGCAAAACCATTTCGGCATATCCGGCCGTTAGAGCGGAAGTTTTGCTCGCCGGCGCCAAATGGGGCGAAGTCAACAGCACATTTACCAACGCACACGTCGACGGCATTTTTGTTACCGCGGCAGCCTGGCCGGCGCATCCGGAATGGATGCGAAAATTCTTGGAAGTGTTGGAAACCAAAATCATCCCCTGAAGTGAAGGACGCATGTTTTTGGCGGAGGGCTGGAATGTTGGATTTAGGGCGAGCCGTAACCTGCCGGCAACGCTGAAATCCAGTAAGCAATCAATCCAAACCAACCGCAAAGGAGCACTCTCATGGCACGCGTCATGGTAATTGATGACGAGGCCAATCTACGCCTGCTCTATCGCCATGAGCTGGGAAGTGAAGGTTATGATGTGGTTCTGACCGAATCGGAAGCAGAAGCCCTTGCAAAGCTGGAACAGGAAAAGATAGACGCCGTCGTATTGGACCTCCGGCTGTGGGATCATTGGGGCATTGACCTGCTTGATGAAATCCTGGCAAAGCAGCGTCATGTTCCCATTATTATCAACACCGCTTACGGCCAGTTGCGCAATAACTTCCATTTGTGGGGCGCAGATGCCTTTGTCACCAAGTCTTCGGATTTGTCGGAATTGAAAGCTGCACTGGCGCGTGTGATGGCCAGCCGGAACTGAGGAGCACCTTAGGATCGTCATTCAAATAACTTACGCATTTTCTTTAAACCGCTAAATGGCCGCTAATGCTTTTTAATTCGCGAGGATTCGCGTCTATTCGCGGTTGGAGATTGGGAAAGTTATTTAATCGTCGATCCTTAAAGCCGCCAGGCGGGTGGCGGTCGTTTTTTGAAGGGAGCGCAGCTTTTATGAAAATTTCCGTTGTCGGCGCAGGCAACGTCGGCGCGACCACGGCGTTGCTGCTCGCACAAAAACGGCTCGGCGACATCGTGCTGGTTGATATTGTTTCCGGCATGCCGGAAGGCAAAGCGCTGGACATGGCCGAAGCCAGTCCGGTCGATCGCTTTGACAGCACTATCGCCGGCACGACACAGGTAGAGGATGTGATGGATTCCGAGGTTATCGTGATGGCCGCCGGTTGGGCGCGCCAGCCCGGCATGACGCGCCTGGATTTGCTCGTGAAGAACGCCGAAATCGTGACGACGGCCATGCGCCAAATCGCGGAGCTGGCGCCGCACGCTATTGTCGTGATGGTAACGAATCCCCTTGATGTGATGAGCTATGTTGCTTGGAAAGTTAGTGGCTTTCCCAAGCAGCGCGTCATGGGCATGGCGGGACTTCTGGACGCTGCACGTTTTCGCTATTTTATGGCAACGGCGCTCAACGTATCCGTAGAAGACACGCAGGCCATGGTACTCGGCGGTCACGGCGACGCCATGGTACCGTTGGTGCGCTATGCCACGGTTTCCGGCATTCCACTCACGCAATTGTTGCCGGCCAGCACCATCGAAAAGCTGGTCGAGCGCACGCGCGACGCCGGTACGGAAATCGTGAAACTGCTCAAAGCCCGCAGCGCTTATTATGCTCCGGCGGCTGCCACAGCGCAAATGGTGGAAGCGATTGTGCGCGATGAACGCCGGGTGTTGCCCGCCTCCGTTTTGCTCGAAGGAGAATACGGGCTGCACGGGGTTTTCATCGGTGTGCCGATTGTTTTGGGAAGCAATGGCATTGAAAAAATTGTTGAACTCGAGCTGACAGCCGAGGAACACGAAGCGTTGCGCTTGTCAGCAGCAGAAGCGCATGAAGGCATACGGGAATGGGAGAAAGGAGTCCAAACCAGCGGTCACAGCGAGACTTGAGTCTTTTAAGAAGGCGAGATAAAATAGCATGGAGATTTTTTACTTTGTGATATTGCAGCAGCAAATATTCGCGGAGCAAGATTAGCTCTTCTGTTTTATCCCACCTCCTTCAAGTTGTATGCGGCAAGGAGGTCAGGCCATGAATTGTTTATCCTCTTCAATCGTTTTGTTGGTATTGCCTGCCACAGGTGCAACACCAGCGGGGAGCAAAACACCTCAAACCAAAAGTCCCTGCGGGGATCCTGCCAATCCGAATGAAATATCTGCCTCGGATGATGAGTTCACACACAACCTTAAACCCTATGACGTCATGATCCGTAGCGCGACGCGCTGGCGGGAACAATGCGCGGAGCCGCCGCCTTGAGGTCTGTCCGAGCTTTTTTAGAGCTATCATGACGCTTTGAATTAAAATATTTGCCACCCACGAATTTAAATGAGGAGAATTCTCCGATGAAAACTTTTGTGCGCACGTTGTTCTGGCTTTGCATGTCTCTGGCCGGCGTCGTTCACGCTATGGACGATTGGACTGCAAAAAATCCCGCAACAAAACCCTCGCTGCGATTTAATCATGACATGGCTTATATCGGTGGCGATCAGGTGCTGCTATTTGGCGGAATCCTGACAAGTTTTTCATCTGACGGTGAAACTTGGGTCTATGACCTTAACGATAATGCCTGGACGCAGAAAGCCCCAGCCGCAAGCCCCTCACCGCGTGAAAGCCATGCGATGGCGTATATTGGCGGGGACCAGGTTTTGTTGTTTGGCGGGTACACCGGCGTTTACAGCAATGATACCTGGCTTTATGATCTGAGCGAGAATACCTGGACGCAAAGATTCCCCAGCGCCAGTCCCTCGGGACGAGTCGAGCATGGAATGGTATATCTTGGCGATGATCAGTTGCTGTTGTTTGGTGGGGTGAATATCGGCGGTAGCAGAGACAATGAGACCTGGATTTATGACCTCAGCGATAACGCCTGGTCGCAGAAATTCCCGCCCACAAGCCCATCGCCGCGATATGATCAGGCCATGGCGTATATCGGTGATGATCAAGTACTGCTATTCGGCGGGTATGAAGAAAACGATGAAACGTGGGTCTATGACGTCAGCGATAACGCCTGGACGCAGAAATTGCCAGCCTCTAGCCCCGCGGCGCAATTCGAGCATGCGATGGCTTATTTCGGCGGTGATCAAGTACTGTTGTTTGGCTGGAATTTTGTCTTCGGTATCGACGGAGAGACTTGGGTTTATGATCTCAGCGATAACACATGGATGAAACAGAGCCCGTCAGCCAGTCCGACCGCGCGTGTAGAACATGCCATGGCCGACATTGGCAGCAATCGTGTGCTGCTTTTTGGCGGATACGACGGTGAATTCGATGATGAGACCTGGCTCTATGAACAGGGGCCTGAAGTAAAATCTTTCGTCTTCCTCGCCGACAAAATCACCCTCAAACGCACCAAACAAGACGCGCCCGCGGGAGACATGCATTCCAACGGCACGCTCACCGTGGAGAAAGGCGATCCGAGCACTTACAACTCCAACCTCACGGCCGTGGGTAAGATTACGATTCTCAAAGAGAACACCATTAACGGCGACGTCACCTCGGCCACGGCGATCAGCAATTCTGGCACGATCAACGGCACACGCACGATCGGGCCGGTCAATATCGAGCCGTTGCCGTGCTTGAGTTATTCCGCGGGCGGCGCAAACAAAACTGTTCCTAGCGGCGGAGTGCTTGCGTTGCCGCCCGGTTCATACAACGTCGTTACGCTGAAAAGCGGCGGCACGCTCAAGCTCACCAGCGGCGCGTATTTCATCAATGAGCTACGTTATAGCGGCTCCGAAGCCGTTATTGAGATCAATCTCGCCAGTGGTGAGGAAGCAACGATCAACGTCGTCAAGAAACTGCAATTGGGCAAAGAAGTCGCCATTCAACTGTTGCCCAATGGCGAGAGTGACAGCAAGCTCGTGACGTTCAACTCGCTGCAAAGCACGGCGGTGAGTCTCGGCAAAGAAGCGTATTGCCTCGGCAACTTCAACGCGCCGTATGCAAAAGTGGCGCTGGAGAAGAACAGCCAACTGCGCGGCGCTCTCTGTGCAAAAGAAATTTTGGTGGAACGCGATTGCTTGTTCCTGCCTCATGATTCGCCGAGTTCTTTGCCCGGGCCGGGCAATTTGCCAAAGGAATTCGACAGCAATGATCCTGAGGTCGCTGGCAATCAGGAACCGGTAACCGACTATCGGTTGGAACAGAATTATCCGAATCCCTTCAACCCTGAAACCGAGATTCGCTTTGCGCTGCCGGAGGCCAGCCAAGTTGTGGTGAGCATCTTCAACGTGCTCGGTGAAAAAATTCGTACGCTGGTGAATGCGTCCTACGAAGCGGGTTATCACAGCGTATTGTGGGATGGGAAAGACGAGTATGGCGACCCGGTCACAAGCGGCGTGTATCTCTATCAACTGCGTGCGGGCGAGTTCTCGCAGGTGAGGAAGATGAGCCTGATACGTTGAAAAAAACTCTGCTGTCTAAATCCCCTGCTTCTGTATTTCTTCAAACCATGTCGCCTCTATTTGGACTCGAAAAATGGAGGCGACATGAAAAATACGCAACGGCCATACGATGTGTGCTGTTCCGAACTTTAAATCAAAGAGGAGTGAAGTAAGATGAGGCCAAACAGATTCCACGGCTGGGCGATTGTTCTGTTCGCGATTACCCTGTTGGCGTTGTTCGGGTGCGAAAAGCTTGAGCAGGATTCACCTACTGGAGTTGATGCGACGATTGAAAATCACGATTTTGGGAAAGGTCCATTGCCCTCGATCCTTATTAGCCCGCCTGACATCGTCGTCACTACCGCTTCCGATGTTGCTGATTTTGACGGAGCCCAGCAAGTGGGCGATTTGCCCGGCCCGGATGGCGTCGTCTCGTTGCGGGAAGCCATTACCGCGGCAAACAACTCTGCCGGTCCGAATGTGATTGGATTCAACATTCCGACCTCAGATGCGGGTTTTGATGGTTCTCTTTTTACCATACAGCCGCATCCTGAGCAGTTGCCGATTCTGGGAGATGATGGCACCACTATCGATGGCGCATCTCAAACCGCATTCACTGGCAATACGAATGCGGCAGGCCCCGAAATCTTCTTGGATGGAAACTTGATCGATCCGAATGCTTATTCGCACGGTATTGGCATAGGGTCAGCAGCGAATCATATTCACGGGTTGGCGATAGGAGGTTTCAGCATCGGCGTTGGCATTGGTGGTGATCGCGTGAATGATAACTTCATCACCGGTTGTTTCGTCGGCCTCGCACCGGATGGCGCAACCGCGCATCCTAATCGCATGTGGGGCATCTCTGCAGCCAACTTCATCTCCGGCATACGCATCGGCGGGCCAACGCCGGAGGAAAGAAACGTTCTTTCCGGCAATGACGGCTATGGCATTTTTTTCGCGAATTATTTGCAGCACGGCACGATTCAAAACAACTATATCGGTACGGATGCCAGCGGCTTAACTGCCTTACGCAACTGGTCCGGCATCATTATCACGGATCACTGCCAGGACGTTTTGATTCAGGACAATGTGATTTCCGGCAATCTTTATAAAGGCATCGGGCTGCGTTTGGCACATGATATTCGCATCGAAGGGAACCTCATCGGGCTGGATGCGCAAAAGAACGTGCTCGCCGGCAACCAGCAACAGGGCATCGCTGCCGATGGCGGGCAAGAGGTGGAAGTGATCTCGCGTCTCGCTATTGGAGGAGCAGCGCCGAGCCAATCTAACTTGATTGTCGGAAATCCTCAGGCCGGCATCGTGATCGGCGCGCAATTAACCGAGTCGCAGATAACCGGCAACACGATCACGCGCAATGGCACATCCGGGATCCATGTTTACGGCAGTGCGACTGCGAATACATTACTCATCTCGCGCAATTTGATTCACTCAAACTTTGGCGTCGGCGTTAGCGTTCTTGGACCTGGAAGCGGGTATTCCATTTCGCAAAATGCCATCTATGCCAACGACTGGTTAGGCATTGATCTGGCAGTCGATTACTGCTGTCAGGACGGCGTTACGCCCAATGACCCCGGTGATGGCGATACCGGCCCGAACAATTTGATGAATTTTCCCGTGTTGACTTCTGCGAAGGCGACGAACGGCAAGCTCATTGTCAAGGGAACGATTGATACGCCCAATCCTCGAAGCGTCACTATCGAATTCTTTGCGAACCCCGTTCCCAATCCGGGCGGCGATCCCTCGGGCTATGGCGAAGGCGCGATTTATTTGGGCAGTGCTCGACCGAATCCACAAGGGAAATTCACGGCGACATTGCCACCGGTTGCGCCCGGCACCTTGATTACCGCGACTGCGACCGATGCCGAAGGCAACACCTCAGAATTTGCCCTGAACCTAGCGGCAGCCGGGCCAGGTGACAAGTGAATTTGTTGACACGATGGCAAGCTCATGAAACGTGAATTTCATCATTCAGCCGCACTTCTGGCGGTGATCGCGCTCTTTTCTCTTGGCGCAAGCAGTGTGAGCTACGCCCAATCTCAGGAGCGGAGGAGTTTCTTTTGGTTGAATCTCGGAGTCGGTGGCACGGGTTTCGGCGGAGCTTATGGGTTGGGTCTAACTAGCCAGTTCGGCTTGCACCTCTTTTCGTTTCACGGCGCCACGGCTTACAACGTGGAAAGCTCGGAAGTTGGAACAGAGTTCAGCGTGCTGTACGGAATTGGCAGAAGAGGCGAAAAAGGTGCATTTTCTATTGCCGTAGGCGCCGGGAGGGTGGAGGGTAATCGTCACCATGGCGACTATTTGTATGACTTCGAACCCGTGCTGGGGTTTTCCGCTGAGACCCAAGTATTTGGAAGAATCGGGAAAAACGCCGGAATGGGTTTGTCAGTTCTGCTCAATTTGAACAAAGAGAAGAATCTTCCCGTGATTTTGTTATGTGTACAATTTGGTAGACTTTGGAGAAAAAGCGATGAACACGAAATTAGAAAATGACGAGCAAGATTTCGTCCGTGATCTTCTTGCGTGGGAACAACGCCGCCGCCCGTTGGAATGGCTGCTTTCGAATTTGGCGTTGGTGCTCGGGGGCGTGGTGATTTTGGTGACGATCTTCTACACGCTTCGGCATTTAACCGACCGCTTGGTGTTTTGGGTCACGGTCCCGGGTTTTCTGTTGGGCGTGGTGTTTGTGGGAATTTATTATTTTGGGGGCAAACGGATCAAAGAGCGCCATCGCGTGGCCGTGATTCTGAAAAAACTTATGGCATAATAGCGGGAATTTTTGTTCACTAAAGCTAAAGTCCGCATCATAAGCCAAGCCAGTTTCTACGCGATGAGGCAGAGCTTTTTCGCCATAGAAAATACAAACCGCTAATTATCATGAATAAGCGCGAATTTTTTACTCGCGTTAATTGGCGTCTATTCGCGGTTTAATTTTGTTTGATTGCGGCTCGGCGGCGTTGGGAATTCGTGAAATCAGGAGTCTGCATGAACCTCAAGAGTCTGATCGTTAATTTTGTTGTCACCTTCATCATCGCATTCGCCGTCACCGCGATTGCCACCCTGCTTTGGAATCTCGTTCAGAGCGGAACCGCAAATGTCGATTGGGCGACGTCGTTCCGTTTGGCACTCATACTCGGCATCGCTTTCCCGTTGGTGGAAGCAATGCGCGGCAAGTCAGAGAAAGAGAAAAAATGATCCTTGCAAACTTTTCTGAGCTTCGACAACAGGCGCAACAACACGGCCCGAAACGTGTGGCTGTGGTTATGGCTGATGATGAAGTCGCGTTGTCGGCGCTCGCGCAAGCAGCGGCATTGCAGATTGCGACTCCGGTACTGATTGGCGAAGAAGCGCGGATTCGCGAAAAGCTGGCGCATGTGGCAGAAAGCTCGTCATTGCGCCACGCTGTTTTTGTGCCGGCGCCAGATGCTCGGGCTGCAGCGCAAACCGCGGTTGCGCTTTGCCGCAACGGTGAGGCCGATATGCTGCTCAAAGGCCATTTGCGCACTGATCAACTTTTGCATGCCGTGCTTGACAAACAAAGCGGCCTGCGCACCGGCCGCCTGTTGAGCGATGTCTTGCTTTACGAAGACATGCTTTCCGGCGTACGCCGTCTCGTGGGCATCACAGACGGCGGCATCAACGTGTTGCCCACACTTGCGCAGAAGAAACAGATCATTCAAAACGCCGTTCTGGTGATGCACGCGCTGGGTTTTGCGCGCCCGCACATTGCCCTGATGAGTGCAACAGAAGCCGTAACCGAGGCGGTTCCGTCAACCATTGAGGCGCAGGCATTGTCTAACTTGGCGGCGAAAGGCGAGTTGGGTGAATGTGAAGTTTTTGGGCCGTTGGCGCTGGACAATGCTTTGTTGGAATCTGCCGCGCAAGCAAAAGGAATTGTCTCACCGGTTGCCGGGCATGCCGAGGTCATGGTCGTACCCAATATTGAAGCCGGCAATTTGCTTGGCAAAGCCGTGAAATATTTGGGCGGCTCTCCCTGCGCGCATGTCGTGGTCGGCGCGCAGGTTCCGATACTGATTCCCTCACGCGTCGAAAGCGCGGAAGATAAGCTCAATGCGGTGGCGTTGGGAGTGATTGTTTGCTCACGTTTGTAGTAACGCCTTCAGGCGC